>JBBSCW010000076.1:0-11172 GCA_038249855.1 Bacteroidales bacterium | reverse complement strand
TTTATCAATATCCCCAACGACTTTTTATACGATATTATTCAACATCCTTATTTTCAAAGGATGCACAGAATCAAGCAATTAGGACTTTCATCCTATGTTTATCCTGGTGCACAGCATACTCGCATGCAACATTCTTTGGGTGCATTGCATCTAATGGGCGAAGCTATTACACAACTTCGGCAGCAAGGACATGAAATCACGCCAGCCGAAGCCGATGCTGTAAGGGCTTGTATACTTTTGCACGATATAGGACATGGTCCATTTTCGCATTCATTGGAGCATAGTTTGGTTACAGGCATCAGTCACGAGGAAATTTCTTTTTTGATGATGAAGAGTCTCAATGTTGAATTTTCAGGGAAACTTGATCTTGCATTGAAGATATTTGAGAATGATTATCCAAAAATGTTCTTACATCAATTGGTTTCTAGTCAATTGGATATGGACAGGCTCGATTATCTGAGTCGCGACAGTTTTTTCTCGGGTGTAAGCGAAGGAATTATAGGAGCTGCCCGTATTATTAAAATGTTGAATATTCACGATGATCGATTGGTGGTGGATCTTAAAGGGATTTATTCTATCGAAAAATTTTTGGTAGCTCGTCGGTTGATGTATTGGCAAGTATATCTACACAAAACCTCGGTAGCTGCCGAAAGAATGTTGGTGAACATTCTTAAACGAGCAAAAATACTGGCAAAGGAAGACGAAACACTCTTTGGTTCGCCTGCGTTGAGATATTTTCTATACAACAATATAGATAAATACACTTTTTTGAATTCGAATGATGCTTTGGAAAACTTTGCTTTGCTGGACGATTCCGATTTAGTTTGTGCTATCAAAGTTTGGATGAATCATCCTGATATTGTATTGTCGACTTTGTGTAAGGATTTTACGCATCGCAGACTTTTTAAAGTTTTGGTTGGTAATGAATCACTTACTCCCGCTGAAATAAAAGAATATACACAAAAAATTCAAGATCATTTTCATATCAGTGAAAGCGATGCATTGTTTTTCGTAGGTGACGAAACAGTGAGTACCGATACTTACAGCTCAGTAGACGATAGTATCAATATTTTATTAAAAGATGGTACTGTAAAAGACATTACCGATGTGTCGGATATGTTGAACTTAGAGGTTCTAACAAAAAAAGTTGCCAAGCACTTCTTTTGCTACTACAATATTTGATTTAACATTTCATCTTTTGTTTCATGCTCATTCAAATAAATTAAGCAGATTAATACTTCATATTTAACAAAAATAACGTCCTTAACTTCATCAAATGCAATAGAATTGAAAATTGTTTAGTACTTTTGCAGCCAAATTTTTATCTATGGAGTTTACAGCTCAACAAATAGCAGACTATATTCAGGGAGAAGTCGAAGGAGATTCTTCGGTTAAAGTTAGTAATTTTTCGAAGATTGAAGAGGGCAGTGAAGGAACACTTAGTTTCTTGTCTAATCCTAAATACAATCATTATATTTACGATAGCAATGCAAGCGTAATACTTGTGAATAAGGATTT
Source organism: Bacteroidales bacterium (assembly GCA_038249855.1). Taxonomy (GTDB): domain Bacteria; phylum Bacteroidota; class Bacteroidia; order Bacteroidales; family Paludibacteraceae; genus Paludibacter. The sequence continues at coordinate 9,654 of JBBSCW010000076.1, read as the reverse complement.
TGTTGCTGAACGTCACATAAAAGCTACGCTTATTAGGGTAGAAAACGCCTACCAGTCTTTGGCAGTTTTATTGTCGGTAGTAGAAAAATCGAAACCTCAAAAAACAGGAATTTCAGATAAATCATATATTTCAGATTCAGCACAGATTGGTGAAAATGCTTATATAGCTCCATTTGTAAATATTGCCGATGGTGTTAAAATAGGAAATAATGTACGAATTTTCAGTCATTGTAGTGTAGAAGATGATACCATAATTGGCGATAATGTTACTTTACATGCTGGCGTGAAAATCTATCAACTATGTGAAATCGGAAATAATTGCATTATTCACAGTGGAGTTGTTATTGGCGCTGATGGATTTGGATTTGCACCAACTGAAAATGGTATTTACCAGAAGATTGCCCAAATGGGGAATGTGATAATTGAAGATGATGTTGAAATAGGAGCAAATACCACCATTGATAGAGCTACACTAGGAAGTACAAAAATTCATAAAGGTGCAAAAATTGATAATTTAGTTCAAATTGCACATAATGTAGAAGTTGGCGAAAATACTGTAATTGCTTCGCAAACAGGCGTATCTGGTTCAACTAAAATTGGTAACAATTGCATGTTGGCTGGACAAGTGGGTGTAGCAGGACACTTGAATATTGCAGATGGCACGATACTTGGAGCCCAGTCTGGAATTGCAAATTCTGTTAAAAATTCAGGTCAAATACTAATGGGTTATCCAGCTATTCCTTTGAAAGATTTTCATCGATCAGCTATTGTTTATAAGAATTTACCAGAGTTGCAGCGTATCGTTTATCAATTGCAACGTAATATTAACGAAATCAAAGATAAGAAATAATACAAAACCGCTTTGCTAAGCATAGGGCTTTGTTTTTTTATGTAATTATTTTAAGATGGCAAAACAAAAAACCATAAACCAATCGTTTAGCCTTTATGGAAAAGGACTTCACACAGGATTAGATATCACACTTACTTTTCAACCTGCCCCCGAGAATTTTGGAATTAAAATTAAAAGGGTAGACATTGAAAATCAACCAATTATAGACGCATTGGCCGAGAACGTAACCCATACCATACGTGGTACTGTGATACAAAAAGGCGATATACAAATAAGTACAATTGAACATGCCATGGCTTCATTGGCTGCTTTTGAAGTAGACAATTGCTTGCTGGAAGTGAATGCTCCCGAGTTCCCAATTTTAGACGGAAGTGCCAAGTTTTTTGTAGCGAAATTGAAAGAAGTTGGAACGGTAGAGCTCAATGCTGAGAAGGATTATTATATTGTTCGCAAGAAAATTGAATATAGCATTCCTGAGTCGGGAGCCAAAATCACAATTTTGCCCGATGATACTTTTAGCATTGATGTACATATTGGATTCAAATCTCCAGTTCTTGGAAATCAGTTTGCTTCACTCGACAATTTATCCGATTTTGCTGATGAAATATCTTCTGCAAGAACTTTTGTTTTTGTACGTGAAATTGAACCACTTTTGAACATGAATTTGATTAAAGGTGGTGATTTAAAGAATGCTGTGGTGATTTATGATGAAATTATGCCACAAGCAGCCATGGATGTTTTGACTGATAAGTTACATCAGGAACCCATCGATGCAACAAAACCAGGTTATTTGAGTGGATCTCTGAATTTTGAAAATGAGCCTGCTCGACACAAATTGTTAGATGTGATTGGTGATTTAGCGCTAATAGGTAAACCATTGATTGGTAAAGTTATTGCTCGTTACCCAGGACATAAAATTAATACCGAAATTGCGAAAATTATACGTAAAGACATTAAAAAGAAGGACATTTCGGCTCCTTTTTACGATGAATCTATTCCTCCAATGTTGGATGTGAATGGTATACGTAAATTGTTACCTCATCGCTGGCCTTTTTTATTGGTCGATAAAGTAATAAGTATATCCGATAACGTAATAGTTGGTTTGAAGAATGTAACTGGAAATGAAACTTTTTTTGTTGGACATTTCCCAGATGAGCCTGTAATGCCAGGAGTTTTATTAGTAGAAGCAATGGCTCAAACTGGTGGCTTACTTGTGCTGCATGGACTTGAAGATGCTGAATGTTATTCAACTTACTTTTTGAAAATTGATAGTGTAAAGTTCAGACAAAAAGTTGTTCCAGGCGATACCTTGATTTTTAGGTTAGAAATGCCCGAACCAATGAGAAGAGGATGTGCTATAATGAAAGGAGTTGCATTCGTGGGTGAGAAAATTGTTGCTGAGGCTGAATTTATGGCTCAAATAGTGAAGAATAAGTAGACAAGTGAAAGAAGGCTGAGGCAGAGGCTAAGGCAAGGACTGAGGCAAAGGCTAAGGCAAAAAGGAATATAAACTTTTAAAAAAGACAATGTAGTAACTGTCTTTAAGTCCTCTTTGGGGATTGAGGGGCTGCTCTTAACTATAAACATTAATAATAAAAAATTGCTCGTAACAATTTAAATATAAACATAATAAGCGAGAATTAATAAGCAATATGAAACAACCATTAGCATATATCCATCCCGATGCAAAGATTGCACCCTCAGTAGTTATCGAACCTTTCGTAACTATTGACAAAAATGTTGAAATTGGCGATGGCACACGCATCGGACCTAATGTTACCATTTTAGAAGGCGTTAGGATTGGTAAAAATTGTACTATTTTTCCAGGTGCTGTAATTGGTGCAATTCCCCAAGATTTAAAATTTAAAGGGGAAGACACATTGGTTATTATTGGCGACAATACTACAATACGCGAGTGTGTAACTGTAAATCGTGGAACGGCTACCAAAGGAAAAACGGTTATCGGTAATAATTGTCTGTTGATGGCTTATTGTCATGTGGCTCACGATTGTGTTATCGGTAATAATGTGATTATGTCGAACGCAACTCAATTGGCCGGTGAAGTGGTGATTGATGATTTTGCTATTCTGAGTGGAGCTGTGCTTGTTCATCAATTTTCTCATATTGGTTCGCATGTGATGATTCAAGGCGGGGCGCGTGTTTCAAAAGATGTACCACCTTTTGTAACTGCTGGTCGTGATCCATTGTCTTATGCAGGTGTTAATTCTATTGGTTTGCGTCGTAGAGGTTATACCAACGAACAAATTCGCGATATTCAGGATGTTTATCGTTTTGTATATCTTTCGGGCATGAATACAAGCCATGCAGTAGAACGTGTTATGGCTGAATTGCCTGCAACAAAAGAAAGAGATGAAATACTACTTTTTATTAAAAACTCCCCAAGAGGTATTATAAAAGGGTATTTTGAATAATATAAAAAATTAAAAGATAAGCGGTAAGTAGTAAGAAGCGGAACAGTAAATTTTGTTTTATCTTACCTTTTACCGCTTACTACATTTAGCTAAATTATTGGAATTATGGAAAATACAAATGTGGAAGTTCCTAAGAAAAGTCTGAATTTTATTGAGGCTTTTGTTGAACAGGACTTGAAAGACGGGAAAAATGATGGACGTATACAGACACGTTTTCCACCTGAACCTAATGGGTATTTACATATAGGACATGCCAAAGCTATCTGTCTTGATTTTGGAATTGCCCGTAATTATAACGGAATTTGCAATCTTCGCTTCGACGATACGAATCCTGTAAAAGAGGATGTAGAATATGTAGACGCAATTCAGGAAGATATTAAATGGTTGGGTTATAATTGGTCCAATATCTATTATGCCTCTGATTATTTTCAGCAACTTTGGGATTTAGCTGTTGAATTGATTAAACAAGGCAAAGCTTATATCGACGAACAGTCGGCTGAAACAATTGCTAAACAAAAAGGAACAACTACCGTAGCTGGAACTGAAAGTCCGTACAGAAACCGCCCTGTTGAAGAAAATTTAGCTTTATTCCTCCAAATGAATACTGGTAAAATAGCAGAAGGTGCTATGGTGCTTCGTGCCAAAATTGATATGGCTTCATCCAATATGCACTTTCGCGATCCTTTGATGTATCGGGTAATTAATTCACATCCGCATCATCGCACCGGATATACTTGGAAGGCTTATCCGATGTACGACTACGCTCATGGACAATCCGATTATTTCGAAGGCGTAACACATTCATTGTGTACGTTGGAGTTTGAAGTTCACCGTCCACTTTACGACTGGTTTATTGATCAATTTAAAGATTCTGACTATCGTCCACGCCAAATAGAATTTAATCGCTTGAACCTCACTTACACGGTGATGAGCAAGCGTAAAATGCTTCAATTGGTGCAAGAAGGTTTAGTAAGCGGATGGGACGATCCACGAATGCCGACGATTGGCGGACTTAGGCGTAGAGGTTATTCGCCCGATTCAATTCATAATTTTATCGACAAAATTGGCTTCACCAAATTTGAAGCTCAAAATGATATAGGATTGTTGGAACATGCTGTACGAGAAAGTTTGAACAAAACTGCAAAACGTGTGAATGCTGTAATTAATCCAGTAAAACTCATTATTACCAATTATCCTGAGGGACAAGTTGAAATGATGGAAACTGTAAATAATCCGGAAGACGAATCAGCTGGAACACGTGAAATACCTTTCTCTCGCGAGATTTTCATCGAAAGAGAAGATTTTATGATTGATGCCCCTAAGAAATTTTTTCGCTTAGCTCCCGATAAAGAAGTGCGGCTAAAAAGTGCTTATATTGTGAAATGTACGGGTTATGAAAGTGATGAAAATGGTGATGTGTCAGTTATTTATTGCGAATATTATCCAGAAACGAAAAGTGGAATGCCCGAAGCCAATCGGAAAGTGAAAGGCACATTGCATTGGGTGTCGGCATCACACGCTCTGAAAGCAGAAGTTCGTTTGTATGATAGGTTATTCAGTGTTGAAAATCCTTCGGCCGATCCAAGAGATTTCAGAGAATTGCTTAATCCAGATTCATTGAAAGTATTGACTGAATGTTATGTTGAACCTTCGCTACTTACTGCTCAATCCTTGGATCATTTCCAATTTCAACGCATTGGATATTTTAATTTAGATCCAGATTCAAGTCCTGATAAGTTGATTTTTAATCGGACTGTATCGTTAAAAGACAGTTGGGCAAAAGAGCAATTAAGATAACGGCCCCTAAATCCCCCAAGGGAACTTTAAGACAAATTCTGCGAGTAGAAATATTCTTTCTTTCGCAGAATTTTTTGTGTAAAAACATAGATTTGTTCTGTTAGTTTGATTGAATAAATTATTTAAGAACAAATAATAAACTTACATCAACTCGTTTATTGAAGTTTTTTGAAACTTAATGTGTTGATAAAACATAAATTACAAAAACGGTTTTCGTTATTCATTTTTTTTTGCGAAATTTGCAGACTTAAAAGTACGAGAAAAAGAAAGTAATTTTAAGGAAATATAAAGGTGAAAGATACAAAGTACATATTCGTTACAGGTGGAGTTACTTCATCGTTGGGAAAAGGAATCATTGCTGCATCGCTTGGAAAATTATTACAAGCACGCGGTTTTAGAGTAACTAACCAGAAACTAGATCCCTACATCAATGTGGATCCGGGAACATTGAATCCCTACGAACATGGCGAATGTTATGTAACAGTGGATGGTCACGAAGCCGACCTCGACTTGGGACATTATGAGCGATTTTTAGGTGTTGAAACGCACAAAGCGAATAATGTTACTACCGGTAGAATATACCAAAATGTAATTACCAAAGAGCGTAGAGGAGATTATTTGGGCAAAACTGTTCAAATTATACCTCATATTACCGACGAAATAAAACGCAATATCAAACTTCTTGGCAGTAAAGGCGAATTTGATTTTGTAATAACTGAAATTGGCGGAACGGTTGGTGATATTGAATCCTTACCTTATATCGAAAGTGTTCGTCAGTTGAAATGGGAATTAGGACGTAATTGTTTGATAATTCACTTAACTTATGTACCTTATTTAGCTGCTGCTAAGGAGCTTAAAACCAAGCCAACGCAACATTCAGTCAAAGCATTGCAAGAACAAGGAGTTCAAGCTGACATTTTGGTGCTAAGAACTGAACATGATATCTCAGCCGATATACGTAAAAAAGTGGCTTTGTTCTGTAATGTGGAGCAATCTGCCGTAATGCAATCCATTGATGTTCCTACAATATATCGCGTACCGTTGAATATGCAGGAGGAAAAATTAGATGAAGTTGTATTGACCAAAATGGGTTATGACTTATCGAAAACAGCTCCTGCCAATATGGAAAAATGGACTGCTTTTGTTGAGAAACTAGAAAATGCAACCCAAGAAGTTCGCATTGGAATTGTGGGTAAATACGTACAACTTCCTGATGCTTACAAATCGATTATTGAGTCACTAATCCATGCCAGTGCCTATAACAATAAGAAATTAAAGCTTGAATTCTTGTTGTCTGATAAACTGACGGATGAGAATATAGGAAAGAAACTAGATAAGCTAGATGGTATTATCGTTGCACCAGGTTTTGGTCAGCGAGGAATGGAAGGAAAATTTGCAGCTTCAAAATATGCCCGTGTGAACAATATCCCGTGCTTAGGAATATGTATGGGAATGCAAACTATGGCCATAGAATTTGCCCGCAATGTGTTGGGATACGAGGATGCTAATAGCACTGAGATTGATCCAAATACCACCCATAATATCGTGGATATCATGGAAGAACAGAAAAATATACTCGATTTAGGGGGTAGTATGCGACTCGGAGCGTATAAATGTAAATTGAAAAAAGGTTCAAAAGCTTACGAGATTTATAAAAAAGAAAATATCAGCGAACGCCACCGTCATCGCTATGAATTTAATAATGCATATAAAAGTGAATTTGAAAAAGCTGGGATGATTTGTAGTGGGTTGAATGTCGCTTCGGATTTAGTCGAGATTATTGAATTAAAATCGCACAAATGGTATATCGGAGTTCAATTTCATCCTGAATATAGCAGTACGGTAATCAATCCTCATCCACTTTTTATCAGTTTTATTCAAGCGGCTATTCAGGAATAATTTTACTTTAATAAAATTGAAATTAGCTTTATCAATATTTTGAAGAATAAGATTTTAATATCGAATTCTTCAAAAATCTTATAATAAAAAGAAAATATATATCACAAAATGGATAAAAATACGATATTAGGGTTTGTGTTAATTGCAGCCATTCTCATTGGTTTTTCAGTGTTAACGCAGCCTGATAAAGAAGAATTAGCCAGACAGCAACGCTACAACGATTCGATAGCTTTTGTTGAGCAAGCTAGAACAGATGCCCAAGTAGCAGCTCAAAAAATTGAAGTAATCAAACAAGATTCGGTTATTGCTAATGATAGTAATTCTGTAGCATCTACCAGCGATGCGTTTGGCGATTTCAGTGTGTCGGCTGTTGGAGAAGAAAAATTTTACACGCTCGAAAATAAACTGATAAGACTGACTATGAGCAGTAAAGGTGGCCGTGTGTATAAGGCAATGTTGAAAGATTATCGAACTCACGATTCATTACCACTTGTCTTGTTTAACGGTGATGAGAGCGATTTTGGCATCACATTAGTAACAAACAACAACAGAGTTGTAAATTCATCGAATTTATACTTTGATTCCATTGGTAACATCACAAAAGATTCAAAAGGAAATCAGAAATTGGTAATGCGACTTAAAACAGTAGGTCAGGCTTATATTGACTTTATTTATACATTGCCTGCCAACAATTATATGTTGAGTCTGGAAATGAGGGCCAACGCTATGAATACTGTGATGCCTGGGAGTACAAATTTTGTAGAAATGCAGTGGAACTCCAAAATTAGACAACAGGAAAAGGGTCGTAAATTTGAAAATCGTTATTCACACATTCATTATAAATATGTGGCTGATGATGTCGAAAAAATGAGCGAAAGCAAAGACGACGAAAAGAAAATACCAAATAAAGTAAAATGGATTGCGTTTAAAGATCAGTTTTTCAGTACAATACTTATTGCAAAAGATGCGTTTTCGTCAACAACATTGAAGAGCAAAGTAGAGCCAGATGATAGTCCATATTTAAAGTCCTACAGTGCTGAAATGTCAGTAGCTTTTGACCCGACCGGAAAAACCCCTACCAATTTCGATATGTTTTTTGGTCCAAACCAGTATAAGATTTTATCATCATTCGACAAAGAACGTAAAGGCGATGATAAACTTTTATTACGTGATTTAGTGCCACTTGGTTGGGGAATTTTCGGTTGGGTAAATCGGTTTGCCATTATCCCTATGTTCAACTTATTCAGCATGTTTATTTCTAATTTCGGTATTATCATTTTGTTGATGACCATCGTAATTAAACTTGTTTTATACCCATTCACCTACAAATCCTATGTTTCGAGTGCCAAGATGAGGGTGTTGAAACCTGAAATTGATGAGATTAATGCACGGATTCCTGCTGATAAAGCTGCGGAGCGTCAGAAAGCAACAATGGAGCTTTATGGTAAAGTTGGAGTAAGTCCTATGAGTGGATGTTTGCCTACCCTGTTCCAGATGCCGATACTTTTTGCTATGTTTAGCTTTTTTCCTGCTGCTTTCGAACTTCGACAAGAAAGTTTTTTATGGGCGGATGATTTATCAGCTTATGACGCCATTGTAAGTTGGAGCGGACATATTCCACTTATTACCGAATACTTTGGTAATCACATCAGTTTATTTACGCTTTTGATGACCATCGCTACCTTATTGTCGACAAAGTTAAATATGGCCAATACGGCTACTCCTGATCAACCCGGAGCCGGCATGATGAAATGGATGATGTATCTGATGCCATTTATGTTCTTGTTTATGTTCAACGGATACGCCTCAGGATTGAGCTATTACTACTTAGTTTCAACCCTTATTACCATAGGACAAACCTATGCAATTCGGGCTACTGTGGACGAAAAGAAACTCTTGGCTCAACTACATGCAAAACGTGTTAGCAATGCAAAAAAAACTACTACTGGGGCTCCTAAGAAATTGAGCTTTATGGAAAGAGTTGAAAAAATGCAACGCGACCAACAAAAGAAATTGCAAGGCGGAAAGAAAAAATAACTTGTAACCATACAATCAAAAAGTGCATCGAGCAAGGTTTTTCTTTGTCCAATGCACTTTTTTAGTTTTAAATCAGTTAGTGCTTTTATGAATAAATATAATATAATAATTCTTCCTCTGATTTTGTTGTTGGGTTTTTCGGCTTGCAAGAATAATAAGCGTTTTAAAGTGGAAGATGGGAGTGAGGTTTCACAAGTGAAAATCAATCGTTTCGATAGTGTTTTTATTGCTTTTGATGATAAGAATCCCTTAAAATCTAGACAAGAACTTTACCAGCAATATCCTCAATTTATGGATGTTTTTGTGAGCGATGTATTACGTGAAGACCCGAAAGATTCAATTAAAGTCAGTCAGGCAATTACTAAGTTTTTATCAGATAGCACTTTTGCCAATGTGAACAAAAAAGTTTCCGAAACTTTCAAAGATGTTTCAGCTATTGAAAAAGCCATCTCCGAATCGTACCAACGCATTCATTACTTTTTTCCACAAATCAAGCTACCTCAGATTTATTTTTTCGTTTCTGGATTCAATCAATCTATGCTAGTTCATCCCGATTTTATTGGAATAGGACTGGACATGTATCTGGGAAGCGACTTTCCACTTTATAAGGAAATCGCCTATGATTATTTGACTTATAAT
>JBBSCW010000075.1:0-11284 GCA_038249855.1 Bacteroidales bacterium | reverse complement strand
TTGCTGAAAATGTAAATATCAACAATGTCTTTTTTAAAATTTCCATATAATGCCTCCTGTTATTGAATGTTGAGTATAATTCAGGTCGTAATCGACTATATTTTTTTTACTGAATGTGTAATTTGAATATAATGTAAGTCGTTTATTTAGATAATAATAGAGTGAAAGTCCGATGCGAAAAGTAGTGGGATCCAATGAATTATACACATACAAACCGTTTAGGTCTACAAAGTTCTTTAAGTTTCCCAAAGTTACACTGCCTTCTGCCCAAAGTTTTTTTGTTAACAGAACACCTGCGGTTTGATTGAATACCCAGCCACTTGATACAGTATCTGACAAATGAAATATGGTACTTGAAAGATAAATATTATGCTTGCCCGGCAATAAAGCACCAAACCGAAAACCTATTTGATTTGTATTACCAAAATCAGTCTTATAAGTTGAATAACTTAAACCGAAATCGAACCGATTTAATCGATAAACTACTTTTCCTAAAAATAGTTGACTTTTGTAAGCAGTCGAATCAACCTTAGTGTTAATATAATGATAACCGGCTAATAAGCTCAAATGCTCAGTAGCTGTAAAATTCAACAATCCAAAATATTCGTTTTGAACAGTATTGTAAATTGAATAAAAAACTTGCTTATAATTTGAAATTGTTTGATAATAATTCAAATTATAGGTAAGCTGTGAATTTAGCCCCATTCGCAAGTAATTGGGAGCTGACCGAATATCGCTGTAGGCAGTTTTATAATTATACTCAAAATCCATGGCATCAACCAATCGAAATGATTTTAAATGAAGCTCCGCTTGAGTTTCAGCAGGTAATTTCTGAGCATAATAGTTTGCTAGTATTTGATTTCCTGAATTTAGATAACTATAATACAAATAGCTAATAGTCAACCGGTCAGTCTTATCAAATTCATAAGCATATTTGTACTGAATACTTGCTTCCACATAATCAGTTTTAACGAAATACGCATATCCTAATCGTTGACGCAATGTTTTGAAATCAATTCCTTGTTTAAGAATCACTTCAGTACTTTCAATTAGTTTATCCCAGTTTCCGTTCAGAAAATACTGATAACTTACACTATCGGACGAACTATAATTATAGTTGTCCTGAGCACTCAAAGTGTTTGTAAATACAAACAATAGACCAACAATTAAAATTCTATACATTTTGCTTGAATATTAATATTAGTCGCTTGAAATGTAAACTCACTGATTCCCTTTTCTGATATTTCGATAGTGCTTTTGCTATAATCTTTGTTCTTTTTCAAATTCAAAATTTTTATGGACGAGTTAATTATAATTTTTTCTGCAGAAAGTACATTGTTCGGTTTCACGGTTTTTACTTCATAATTAATTTTTAGAAAACTGAAAAATGGAGCAACAAAATCTTGTAGCCAAACCAATGCTTTATTTGGTTTTAATGCATTCAGAGGCATCACATCAGTAATCACGTTGTCCTCATCCATAGCCAAAAACACTTTATAAGCCGATAAGTAAAAATAATATAGCAAAGAATTTTTATCGCCATAAAAAACTGTGAAATAGAACATAATGTCATCATTTACATAATAGGCTGCCGATTCTGTTGCATGACAATACAAATACTTGTAATTATAAGCGTCGGTATAGGCATCCCAGTTTTCAGTAATTTCTTCGCCATTGTTTTTAGTGTAAACAAATTTCAAGCTAGAGTTTGGCAGTATATTAAATGCACTTTTAATTATCTGATCAGTAGATATATTGTACACTTTTTCAGCTTGAAGTGGTTTTGAGAATTGCGACAATTCGACTTTATTATTCTTGTTTGAAAAATAATATGAGAATGGATAATCGAGCGTTTTTGCACCTAAGGCGGGTACTGTTTGAAGTTGGAAATGCAGATGTGGTTCGGGCGAGCGTCCTGAGTTTCCACAAAAAGACAGCAAATCGCCAGCTTTGACATAATCGCCAGCTTTAACCTTGGCCGATGATTGTTTCAAATGCGAAATTTGCGAATATAAAGTGGGTGCATGTTTGATAATAATACTATTTCCCCAGTTGTTTATTGTGTTTATAGAGCCAATCTCATTGTCCTCAATATTATCAATCACCAATTCCACAACTCCATCAGCTGGAGCAATAATAGGTTTATTGTAACAATAATAATCCTCAGGTTTCAACCCCGTGGTTTTATATGTTTTATTCTGATAGTCGAGCATCATAAAATCAAACGCTTTCCCCCACTCGCCCAAATGAGTATATTCTCCGTCATAGCCTTGTGACACAACCCATTCACCCCAAAAAGGTAACTGAAAAGGAAAATATAAAAACCTTGCCAACCTATCTTTATTGTTATTAAACGAGTAAATATTTGCTTCGGGGGAATAGAACTGAAAAGGAGTTAGAACTAAGTTTTTAGCCTTGGTTCTAAGCTGTAAGAAATAAACGAAAAGAATGGTAACAAATGAAAACGGCAAGGAGAACACGGGCAACTGTATAAATCCCAACAATTTATAAAAAAACAACAACACAAGTGAAGTCAAAGGAATCAATAAAACTGTCCATAAATAGGATAGTTTAGAAGGTATTAAAAAGAAGCCACCAATAGCAAAAGCCACCATCATATAATTAGCACCAATATTATAATAAGTAATACTGGCAGCTTCCGAACCAGTAAATTGAGCAAACAAATAGGCAGTCAAGAAACCAAGTATGGAAAGCGAAAATAGGATTCTCGAACCGACTAATAATGCAATAGCAATCAGGGCTCCCGCTAACAAATTGCTTTGAAAAAAAATTGAACTCAATGAGCGCAAATATATGTCCAACAATTTGTTAATCGGCATATTGTCGACATATTGAAATAGGTTAAGCAGCGAAGTTCCGCCCATGGCATACATTTCGTTGAGCCAATAAATATTGCGATGCGTCAAACCCAAGTTTTCAAAATTGGAAGCAGGCAACATGATAAACCAAAACGAAATCACAAACGGAATGCTTAAATGTGGCAATCGGTATTTATACAACCACCCTCCTATCGAAACCGATAAAAACAAGCTTAAAAGAGTCGCTAAAGTTAATAAACTAAAAAAAACAATTCCTGGGTCGAAAAAAGTGCCCATACCTATGCCCGTCAACAAGCCATTGAAACTGTAAACACCTGATCTTAATGTGGTTTTATCAAGTTGCATACTACTTCCAAGAAGCAAGCTGAACACAACAGCATACAAACCACTTAATCCAGCGTAGAAATTAAAGAATGAAACAATCATCAGAACAACAGCAAAAAACTTGTTGTTTAAGAAAAATATGATTGAATAACTATTTAGAATCCCCGGAAAAATGGTATTTTTAAAATTATCGATTGATTTATTTATGGGCATTTTGTAAAAAAATTTATTTCATTAAATGAGCTGGAATTTGCTCAAGTTCTTGCACATACTCAAGCGTTTCGGCTTTGCGGATGACGTGCGTATTGCTTTCATTATCAATAAGAACGATATTTGGACGAGTGGTTATAAATTGCATCCACTGAGTCATATTATAAGCACCAACTTTATGCACCACCAATTGATTTCCTTTTTCGAGCAAAGGCATTACAATACTCTCGCGAACTACATCAATATTCATACACAAGGGTCCAAACATAACCATTTCTTCGGTTTGGCTACCTAATTGCTGCGCAGGGCTGATTTTATGATCGTACCAAAGTGAAGTAAACAAGGTGTTTAATCCAAAATCGAGAATGGTAGCTCTTCGCCCGTCCGAAAGGCGTTTGGTGGCGAGTACGGTTCCAAGAAGGTAACCTGCATCGTCAATCAAAGCACGACCACTTTCGAGTATCAAAGTGGGCAATTCATCCTGACGAAAACCATAACCCAAAATAACATCGGTGATAGCATCGGCAAACTGATCGATTGAAGGAACGGTGTCGGTTCCGGGCAAATAAGCCCCTTTAAGCGTATTCGTTGAAGGAAAACCACCTCCAAGATCAATATATTCAACCATTTTATTAAATCGCTCCTTCACGCCCCAAGCCAATTCACACAGATTACGAGCAGCCACAGCATAAGCATTGGTTGTTAACATAAATGTACCAATATGACAATGAATACCTACAAGTTCGAGATTTTCTGAATTTAATATGCGAGTCAAAGCATTCCATGCTTGTCCGTTTTCATAATTAAACCCAAACCGATCCCATTTTGGATAAATGCCCGTATCCATATTAACACGAATAGCCACTTTAGGTTTCAGTTTATGCTCTTCACTTAATCGAATCAGCGTATAAAGTTCGTCGTAATGGTCGATATGTATCAACGAACTATTTCGAGCTGCTTTCAATAAATCACTGTCACTTTTATCTGGTCCATTGAAAATAATTTTATTCCCTGGTACTCCATTTCCCAACGCTTTATCGTATTCAAATCCGGACACAACCTCAGCCCATGAACCTTCCTGATGAAAGATGCGACAAACAGCATTCATATAATTGGTTTTATACGACCATGCAAATTGCACTTTAGGATAGCGAGTTTTGAAAATTCGTTTGGCATTTTGCATGTTTCGGCGAATCTGCTTTTCGGAAATCACAAAAAGAGGTGAACCATATTCATTCAAAAGTCCCTTTACCGAAACACTTTCGATATGCGAAACTACTTCATTTTCAGTTTTTGTGCCAAATTTATTCATCAAACCTGTATTCATCTTGTTGATGATGGGTCTTTCGTATCTTATCTTTTCCATAATTGTTAATATCTGCCCCTGATCCCTAAAGGGGAATCAGAGATATTAGTACTGATTTATAATCTTAAATTGTAAAAAACTGCGCTTATTTCTATTTATGGCTGATAATCAATCTATTAGAGTTCGCCGTGAGCCGAAATTTTCTGAAATTCTCTGATATCAGTAATCAAGTCCCAGGCATAACGAATAAATATTTTGCCTACTTCATATTCGGTAAATGGCTCCACTTTTTCGCCTAAAGCCATTCGCACTAAGCTGGCTGGCTGGTTTTGCCCAGCAGCAGCCGTCAAATAAATCCATGCAGGGAAACGAGGATTAACTTCCATGATGTAGGGTTTGCCATCGGAAGTCAACATAACTTCGAGCTCGCATCCACCTCGCCATTTGGTAACCCGTATAAATTTTCGAGCAAGTTCAATTAAAGTATCATCATCAAGTGTAATACCAGCCCAAGCCTTGCCCTTGTCAGTAATGTACAATTTACGCATTGGAATCACACTTATTGCATTTCCTTGGCCATCGCCAAGCGCTGCTATATTTATTTCGGTACCTTTTATAAATTCTTGAACAATGATTGGCAAACCCCATTTGGCTTGAATTTTGAAAAATGCCTTTTCGGCCTGCTCCATCGTATTGGCAATAATGGCATCATAAAATTTACCTTTTACAACAAGTGGATACTCAAAACTCTCCTCGATTTTCTTCAATTCTTTTATTTCATGGATTATTTTGTCCTCAGGCACAAAAAAGTCATGCTTTTTTCCAAAGTCGAACAGATTCATTTTATCGCGCATCTCAAACTTATCAGCATCGGGCAAGAATGTATGAATTCCCATCGACGTCAATCTGTCACGCAATTTGATGAAATTATATAATTCAGCATCGAAATTTGGAATAATAATATCCAGATTTTCCAATTCGTGAATATACTTCAATCGTGCCATTAAACTGTCCGTCCCACCCGATGGATAAGGAATTTGATAGGTTTTATCCACAAGATCGTGCATATACAAACCAGGTTCAAGCGATTCGTATGACAAACCAATAATGCGACAATCGAAATCTGTAGCTTCTCTCAAGGCTCTGATAACTGCCACGCCTGGACCTGGACTGTCAATGGCGTTTAGTGCGGTAACAGCAATATTGATTTTGCGTTTATATTTTTCTTTTAAAGTTACTGTTGACATAAAGTGTAGTTTAATTAAGGTTTTACTTATTATTCTAAAATACTAAATTCTTTCAACTGCAAAGTAAAATCTTCCAAATCTCTTTCAAAAAGCGATTTATCTACATCGTATTTTTCGCAAATTGCATCAACTACTTCTTTGGAGCTTGAATCAGTTTTTAACAAGTGAATTATTTCAACCCCAATTTTATTGGTTGAAAATGAATCGCCAGTGGTAGGATTGAATAAAAACCCTTCCTCGCTGGTAGCTATGTTTTTTCGGACTCTCATATAAATTATTTTTTTATAGTATTGGTAATTTTCATTTTTTAAGATGAATACAAAAATAAGGTATGTAGGGTTGTTCAACAATCAAAATCAGTAAACAAGCTAAATATTTCAGTTGAAATAAATTTTTTGTGCCACTCCTCCCACAATCACTATATAAACTGAACTTTCTGGTACATGTATGCTTTCAATATTCTGTTTAGCTGCAAACCGTTTTAGTAATTGGCCACTCACAGTATATACTTCTACCTTTTCTCCGACCATCAGACCACTAATTATAATTTTATCACTGTTAGTTGTGATTCGTACAGTGGGTGTCAAATTCTGAATACCAGTAATGTCAAAGTTTTTTTCAACTATATTTTTAAAATCTGACCAAAAAGGAGCATTCTGATAATTTGTAATTGAAGCTATTGGCACATACAGCACACAATTATTTTTGTCCACTAGGTCGAATGTATAATTGTCAATTATTTGGGGAGTAATGCTCTCTGTTTCAATTTTTTGAAGTGTAGTACAATTATAAAATGCAGCCGTACCAATACTAATTATATTGGGTGATAATCTGACTCGGGTTAATCCTGTGCAGTCTTGGAAAGCGTATTTGTCTATTGTGAGCAATGATTTTGGTAAAATCACATCAGTCAAGTAAGAGCATCCTTCGAATGCTGAATATCCTATATACTTGGTAGATTCGGGCACAAACAGTTCCCCACTTTTACTTAAAGGACATATTAATAGTGAATCTTTATTGCGTGTAAACAACAAATCATTCTCGGATGCAAAATTCAAATTTCCATCATTAACTTTGAATCCATCTATACTAATACAGCCATAAAATGCATAATCGCCAATTTGATTAACAGTAGCTGGTATTTGTATTGATCCAGTCAAAGATTTACAATTATATAGTGAATAACTACCAATCACTTTTAAATTTTCAGGAATAGTTAAAGCAGCTGTCTTCCCTCCAGGACAAATTAACAAAGTATCTACATTCTTGTCGTAGAAAACCCCATCAATGGAAGTATATTTTGTATTCGAAGCATCGACATTAATTCTTTGTAAATTATCACAAAGAAAAAAAGGAGATGAACCCAAATTGGTCAATGATTTCGGTATTGTCAATGTTCCATTAAAACCTGAACAACCATAAAAAGCTGATTCACCAACTTTGGAAACACTGACTGGAAAGTTTAAATCTCCCGTTAATCCAGAGCAATAATAGAATGCAAAACTCTCAATGGTTTTAAGCGATGCTGGCAAATTTAGTGGTCCTGTCAATAAGTTACATCCTTCGAAAGCTGAGTAACCAATCCACTTTACTGTTGCTGGTATTGTAATTGAACCAGATTTTTGGGTAGGACATACAAAAATTGAATCTTGTGCTTTACTCAGCAACATTCCATTGCTCGACGAGTATTTGGTATTGGTTGTTTCAACAGCATAAGCAGTAATACTTGTGCAACCATACAAAGCATAATCGGCTATTGATTTTAGCGAAGCAGGAATTGTAAATGTACCAGCTAAATTCCAACAATAATAAAACGCCAAATAACCTATTGCAGAAATCGTGGTTGGTAATGTGACAGAGCTTAGAGTGGAATTATAGGTTAAAGTATTTCCATTATAAAAAGCATACATGGGCAACTCGTTAGCTGGATACAATAATGTTAGTCCCTCATAAGTACCTGACAATCCGAGATATTGCTTAATTTTGGCTGAGCTTAAATTTAGAACCGAAAGCTTTGTCATTTTATCACGTAAAACCACAAAATCTCTAGCATCGATGTTACCCGCTACTGTTAGATTTGTAACTGTATTTAATTCGTTTGCTGTTAGCAATGTACTTAATGAACCAGCAGTGCTCACATTAACCGTTTTGGTTACGGTTTGTCCAAACACAGAAAAAGAAAATACGAAAAATATAGAAAGTATTAATGATTTCATTCGTATATCAGTATTTAAAAGTTGAAAGTAATGCAATAGTTCAAAATGGATTATGTTTATCGAGATTTTTTTATGCTCCTAAGTAATAAAGTTTTTAGCAACATAGGCATTAAAAACATCTTTGTATTGGTCGCCTACCGGAATGTATATTTCTGAATCTAATTGCACTCTACTTCGTTCAACAGCTTTAATTTTTGACAAATGCACAATGAATGATCGATGAATGCGCATAAACTTCTGAGTTGAAAGTTGTTCTTCTATGTTTTTCAATCTCATCAGAGTTGTAATCAGCTCATTATTATCAAGATGTATTTTAATATACTCGTTTGCACTTTCTATATATTTGATGTCGTCAATATGAATTCTTACAATTTTATAATCTGATTTTACAAAAATATCTTCTTCTTTTTGAAGCACTTTGGTGTCAGCATTCCTTTGGAGCAGATCAAACCACATTTTGGCTTTATTTACAGCCTTCAGAAAGCTAGCATAATCGATTGGTTTTAAGATATAATCAATTGCATCGAGCTGAAAGCCATCGTAAGCAAATTCGCTATATGCTGTGGTAAAAATAATTTTCGGTTTCACAGTCAATGATTTTACGAATTCTAAACCATTAATATCCGGCATATTAATATCTACAAACATCAAATCAACTTCCTTTTTATCTAAAACATCCATGCAATCATAAGCACTTTGACATAGCGCTACAGTCTCAAGAAATGGCGTTTTTTCTATATATAAATTTAGTTGCTGCAATGCAAGAGGTTCATCATCTACGGCTAAGCATTTTATTTTCATACAGTGGTATTTTTAATTTCACTTCAAATTCATCCGTTTTTTCATTAATTTCCATCTGATAAGTGTCCTGATAGAGTAATTCAAGATTCTTACTAACATTGGCGAGTCCAATGCCCGAATAATTCTTTTTAGTCATATCGGTTTGAATATGTTTGCTATTCTTTATACTGCAAACTATTTGTTTATCAATTATTTCCATATCGAAAAAGATAAATGATTTGGCTTTATAGCTCACACCATGTTTAAACGCATTTTCGAGAAATGATATAAAAAGCATGGGTGGAATCTTCACATCTGGTACTTCTTTGGGTACATTAAACTTCAAATTCACATTATCAGTATATCGTAATTTCATAAGTTCGATATAACTTCCCATAAATTCCAACTCCTTACTCAATGTAGTGATTCCTTGAGCCGAATCGTATAATAAATACCGCATCAACACCGATAATTTTATAACTGCATCCTTCGCCACATCTACGTTTATATCAATCAGTGCATGAATATTATTTAAAGTATTCATTAAGAAATGTGGATTCACCTGATGTCTTAGCAAAGCTAATTCAGTTTTAAGTTGTTCTTTTTCAATATCTTTTCGTCTTTTTTCTTCGTTTAACCAATGCGACATAATGCTTAAAGCTGTACTCGCTCCAACTATCAGCAAAGAAATAATCAAATAATCAGCTATAATGGTATAAATGGATTTTTTAGAGAGTACTTCTGTGGGGCGATAGCCCATTGGTGCAGGCATTGAGGGACTTAACTCCATAGGCGGCATGCCTGGTCCAATTTCCATGGGCGGCATTTTGTTAATAGTAATCACTTCAATTTCATTTTGAATAGTAATACTCGCAGCAACGATAAAAGATACTGTGAGTAGGACTGAAATGATATAATAGCTATATTTCTTAACAAAAAGTAGTCGTGGAATTAATACCAAAACATTCAATAAGAAAATAATTAGAAACGCAAGTATTTTAACCCATTCAATAATCACTTTATCCCACAAGATAAAACCATTAATCCTAAATATAAAAAATGGAAGAGAAAAAACTGCCAACCAAATGACAAGATAAACTATAAACTCGATAGTTCTAAATTGCGATACGCTTTTGTGGATGGTCTTCATAATTGAATTGGAAGAGATAATTAGCAAATATAAGGTAGTTCAGACTAATTACAATAAAATTTCAGTAAAAGGGCAAATTTATTAAGTGAAAAAGAGAATGAAATGTAAATGACAAAGCTACATTGAAAAAAATGACAATAAATTTTACGTACTTTGAACACGATAACAAGTTGTAAGGCAATCGTATATATTTATTGAGTTTTTCAAGTAAGTAAAAACCTAAGTAACTCTCAAAAAAATATTTCAAATATCTTCACAAAAAAAATAACAAATAGTTTGCAGGTTCAGTAAAAAGCTATATCTTTGCACTCGCTTTTGAGAAATCAATTAAGCATTTCGGGGTGTAGCGCAGTCCGGTTAGCGCACCTGCTTTGGGAGCAGGGGGTCGTGGGTTCGAATCCCGCTACCCCGACAAAAAATCAGCCACTTACGATTAATTTCGTAGGTGGTTTTTTCATCTATACATTTTTCTATACATTTTACCGTGATAGAAAACCGATAAATAACAAATAATAAAACTAATAAAACGCTTATTTTAGAAGGTTTAGGGCTCAAAAACTTTCAATAATTTTATATAATCCCCTCTTCTCGTTCTTAGCCTTCATATTTAAAACCTGATAGTTTGTTAGTTCTTTGCAATAAAAGCGGCTGTACAGCTTCGCATAGCCTTCTGCAATCATTATCTCATTAATACATCTGCCATCGGGCAAATACGCATAAAGCCTGCACTTGGCAAAGCTCGAACAAGTTCAGCTTTGCTCTCGTTTGGACTGGATTTGTGGTTTTCTTATATTGGCAGAACGCCTTAATAACTCACCAATTAGGTGTATAAACTTACCGCTCTCCCTTTAGGGGCTTATTCTTCGGGCAGCGTAGCGGGGCAAAGCGTTGATTTTGTGCGGCTATTATACATAATTTGGTTATGGGCTTCCTTATTAATTTGGCTATTCGCCAAAGGAATGACCATAACTACATGTTATGTATAATAGCTTTGGGTTGTTTTTTTTGGGCGTATTTTTTTGCTCTCTTGAAGGGTTGATTTGGCTTATTGATTTTTTTGAGGAACGAGAAAAAGCAATGTGCCAAATTGTGGGTTGATTGCAAAAATATGACATGGAAAAAACAACTAAGAGTGGATTGTGCGGAGGCAATAAAAAAGACCATGCAAGCCCAGAGGTACGAAGGGAGGGGATTTTTTATTGCCGGTGATT
>JBBSCW010000074.1:0-11318 GCA_038249855.1 Bacteroidales bacterium | reverse complement strand
ATTTTCAAATACAAAACTCCACTTGGGAAAGAACTTGTATCAATACTAAATTGATAACTTTTGAAGGTTTGTTGCTGAATGATATGACATGTAAATGAGAAGATTGTAACATTTATAGGAGTTGAATCAAAATAAACTTTGTTGTTATTCTGAATATCTACATTTATTATTGATTGAATAGGATTTGGATACGTTTTAATCTTAAAATCACTACTTTCAATGAGTTTATTCGATGTTAAAGATTCGTTGAGCTGAATAGCTGATGAATATACCGAAGAAGTTCCTCCAGCATTCTTAGTTTTGTAGTAAACTATTTTTCCTCCATCTCCAGCAGAAAGTTGAAAACTGAATTTCGAAGTATATAATATCCAACTTGCTCCAGTGAAATTTGCATTTTCGCTCACCATATAATAGGAAGGTGTACCCATATTATAGGCATATTCGTTGAGAACGTTTATGGTTTTTGAGGTGGTAGAAGATGCACCATTATTCAACAATAATGAGGATACTTGCGGCGCTGAAACTGAACTTACATATCCTTTGTAAGCATAAGGCAACCCTAGAAAACTGACGGTAATATCAGGTTTTGAATCATCTAAATAGTATAAATCATTATTAGAAGCTGTAATGTATGAACGATTTGGTATAAAATAAATATTCTTATTGTCTTTATTCTTTTGACGCATAAAAACTTGGTTATTTTTAACTCTTACATTTGAATTCCCATCAGAATCTTGGGAAAATAAGAACTCAGTTGTAGAAGTACTGTTTTTTACGTTTTTTGCAATAAGGTTCTTCTGTATCAAAATATTTGAATTTCCACCATAATTTCCACCATTCATCAACAGAATGGAATGCCCATCGTTATTAATAAATTTTGTATTCTGAATGGTTACATTTTGATTGTGTGTTTCAAAATCAAAACCGCAACCATCAGGATTATTCTGGTTCAATAAATCCGAAAATTCGCAACTGTCCACCAACATATTCTGACAATTCGAAAAAATGACACCCGTAGTTCCATTTGGAAATGTTCTACCCGGAACAGCTGAACCCATAGTTACATTTACATTTTTAATTAAACCCCAACCGTTGGCATCAGGTCGCATTACACCATTAGCATCGGCAATAGCACCACCATCTACGCAATCAAGACCTAAAAGTCCATTTACAATTCCTGTAGAAGTACAATTGAATATCTTCACTTTGTGAATCAGTTGTCGCCAGATATTTGAACCGGCAGAATTAGATACTGGCCAGTAAAACACAGACATTACTCCAGCAATTGCTTCATTGAATTGACAATTACTAACTTGCCATTCAGTAAGCACTGTAGTATGAGCACCTGAAATGGTTTGATTAGTCATTGTTTTGCCACCAACGAAAATTGCTGCTGGAAATATGTATTCCCGATCTCCGCCATTTGTGTCACCTGTCATTGTTTCTAAATTACCTTTTGAGGCTAACAATTGACTTGTAATTTCTGCATTTTTGTCACTAGCACTATTTAATGCAATCAACACTGGATCACAGTTGATATTATTAAAAGTTACATTATCCACTACAAAACCTGTATTGGTGGTGCCAGTAATTGATCGGTAATAAATTCCCATTCGGGTTTTTGAGATTTCTATATTTTGAATTTTTATATAACTGATGGATTGCGACCTGGCTGTACCTGAAGTTTTGTCCAAGTCACAAATTAACAAACCAATATCATCTTTATTATTGGTCAATGAAATTTTTGGTTTATTAGAATCAGAGCCGTAACTATCCACCTGAATCCAATTATCTTGTGTCCCAGCTCCTCTAATTTCCAATCGTTGATTCCAAACACTGCCTTTTTTTAGTAAGATTTTAGTTCCTGCAGCAAGTACCCTTTTATTAACATTCTCAAAAGTTTTCCATGCGTCTGACTCAGATGTACCAGTTGCAATATCACTTCCATTTATTGCATCAATATAATATGTGGTGCCGGGGAGAGTAGTTACTGGAGTAAAGTATTGTCTTGTTTCAGAAGCTTTCTGAACTTTCAAATTTTTAAGTTTAAAGCCCGTGAATCCTGCACAAAAATAAGCGAAACGCGGAACTGGAGCAGCTGCTTGAAGCACCGAAAGAGCTGCAGAATATGTGGTAGGACAAACATATCCGTTTATTGTAACATTAATTACTCCGGTTGCACTTACATCCAAGATAAACGAATTATACATGCCCGTTTTTACAATCGAGTTTTGATAGGTTGGAACATCAGTATTTAACATTGTACCGGGATAAGTAAAGTTTGATACCCCTTGTATGGAATATTTATTCATTTCAATCAGAATACCCTTGCTTCCCCAAGTACCATTTGAACTCAAAACAACAGTAGTATTCTCACCACCTGTTGCAATATAAGCATCAAACTTAATTGTTAATCCAGCATAATCGTTCGAGACTAAACCACCAAAAGTTGTAGCAACAGTAGCTGGACCAAAAGTAGGTTGAGCTCCATCGAAACATAATTCGTTACTTGAGTTCACTGTCCATTGTGCATTTTGTCCAGCTTGCGGCCAAATATCGGAAGGAAATGCAGCAAAGGCTTTGAACGAAAGAAATGTAATAGAAAGAAATATAATTAAAACCGAGGTGTAGCGTAAATTCATAGTGTAAAGTATTGATTTATAATCAATTTCATTTTATACCTTGCAAATATCCTTTAAAGTTAATAGATTCTTTGTCAAGATTTTGATAAGTAATTGGCTTAGGATTGAGCCAATTCACAATTCTGCCTTTAATGGCACTTGCAAAAAATCTATTTCCATTCACATCATAATGTCCTGATAAGTATTTTGCATAATAATCTGAAATATTCAAGTTTCCCTCTTTAAAATCGTCAGCATGAACCACATTCATGTCGAAATAATTGATATTCTCTTTTTGCAGATAATCAACCATTACTTGATCAGTTCGAGGTTGCGATAGCATTAACTCATGTGTTACTTTGTAGGGATCAAAAATAATAACCATCAAGTTTTTGTTATTGTCTTTTGCAAAGGTTTTAAGCTTGTCAAGTATATAAAGGTTAGCAGTATAGCCAAATTTATCCAACAGACTGCCAATATTTTGCTTCAAATTAGTTTGGTCATCAAAGTCAATTTGTATATCCATCCATTTTGTCAATTGCTTCAATTTTAGGGTATCAAAATCGGAAGTATAACCTTGAATATACAGCAACATTTGTAAGGCGAGATTATCTTTCAATGTTGAATACATCCAAGTAGAGTCAGCCATCTTGTATAATAATTTCGTTGTGTTCAACTTATTATCATGTTCTGTAAATTTTCCCATACTTAAATCAAAATCCAAGTATGGCCAGAAGTTTCCATGAAAAGTATAACCTGGATTCATTTTATCGTTCCAAGCTTTTATGGCCATGTATCGCGTTTGAAGCAAACTTCGTTGGTGGTCATCCCCCCAGATATAAAAAAGGATATTCTCAACTTTATTTTTACCAGTTTCTTCCTTTATTAACCGACGATAAGATTGATAAGTACCGTAACCGCCCATTCCAAAGTTCCGAATAGGTTCGCCAAAGTTTGTTGCCAACAGTTCTTCCCAAGTTTCGCCATCGGATACTTGATGACATTGAGCAAAACTATCGCCAAAAACATTGATGCGACAGGACTTAGATTTATAATTTATCTGCGTACGTGCTCCATTTTTTTGTACAGTGGAAATAGTATAATTATTATCTCTTCCATCATGAGGCATCGAGTTTCCAAGGATATAACCTAACTGTGGATCAAATTGTGCCCAAACACCCGCGTTGTTGAGAAAAATATCTATTTCAGCAGTATTGGGAGTGTTTGAAGTGATATAAGATTTGTAAGTTTGCAATTGACTATAAATCATACTAAATGAAAAAACATAAAACAAAACTACTAATCCTACTCTTTTCATAACAACAACTAACTTGAATTTTTCTTTTTATTGAATTGTAATTGCGAAAGTTTTTGTAACTTCATTACCATCCACATCCTTTACAACTAGCATAATCTCTTGATTATACAATGGAAAAATGACTGATTTCACAGTTTGATTTAAGGCATTTGTTTGCCCCCCTACTATTAATTCCTTAAAAGTTTTAGCATCTGGTTTACGTAAATCAGTGATAACCGTTTTCAAATTGGCAATAGTAGTAGAAGCAGCAATCTCGAAACGATATTCAACACGAGTACCCGAAGCCACTGTAATAGCTGGGTTTGCAGTCACATCATCATTGTTGACAAATAGAGTAACAACAGGCGGAGCACTCAATTTATCATCAGTGCATGACTGAAAACATAGGACTGGCAACAACAAGGCTATGAAAAGGTATTTTATGTATTTTAATCTGTTTATCCTTATTTTATTATTCATAATCATAGTATTAATTGTTTGAAGTAAGTTTTTTCTCTACGACCATTGCAAAGCTTATTTTTTGGTTATTGGCTGTCGAACCACTTTTTGTATCCACTAAGGTAATTTGTAATAAACCATATCTACCATCAGAAGTTTTGAAACAAATAGCATCCTTCGATTTTATATTAACAGCTACCTTTGAATCAGGTAAAATAGGCAATACAGAAGTAAAATCAGCAGCCGCATCGAAAAGAATTTTTAAATCAGCAGCATTTTTCACTTTGTCTTTGATCCAGCTTGTGTTTGAAGCAGGCGTCACAACAGCGGGCGTAGATTTACGGAACACAACAGGTTGATTGAGTTCATTCGATACCATTGAATAATTTCCAGTATACCAATATTCGTCAAAAGAAACTAGACAAGCTAAAACATTCGATTTATTTTCGATATAAGCAAACCCAAAGTCAATGCCAGTGGGATCAGCAATCGTATTGGCAATATAAAACGTACGACCCGACTGCGTATTTAAGAAAGTGAGCGAAGTTCCATTGGACAATCCATCGAACAATGAAATAGAAAAATAACGTGATATATCAAGAAATGCGTTCAACTGCAATGTTTTGTATTGCCTATTCAAGTCTTCCACATATACAGAATATCGCATATCGGTCTGTATATTTTTAATCGTATCGACAAGTGTCCAAGTTGTTCCTTGTAAATTCTCCACCTTTGACAATACGACGGGTGCTTTTTGGTTGGTACCAACGCCTTCAAAATTTGAAAACTCCACTTTTGAAATGCCATTGGGAGAGCTTACTTCAAATTTATAGATAATAGTATCGCCCAATTGGAATAGCTGTTCGGAATTGCTGGCTGGTTGGCCTTTCTTGGCAATAGTTCCAGTTAAAACTATCGGATTGTCAATTAACTCAGGCGTACACCCAAAGAATACTGCTAAAACGGCGATTAAGTATGCTAACTTATAGTTTTTCATAAGAAAATTGAATTTAATAAATTTGTCATTCACAAGTTTGACTTTGTATGTGATTTTATTCAGAATATTATATTACCACCAATTCTGCACCCATGATGGATACAAATGCATTTCGGTATATGGAATAGGAAAAAGTTCCATTCCTGCTACGAATTTACGATTCTCAACAACATAATTGGGATCGTAGCTTTTAACAGCATTTGTAATGGTTATATTCATTCCTCTTAATGGCTTATTTTCTGTGCTATTTGCAATGTTCCACCTTCGCACATCCCAAAATCGATGTCCTTCAAATGCCAATTCAACTTGTCGCTCACGGCGAATAAGTTCATTGGTTAATGGTGTGGCTATTATTACATTACCTAAATTCTTTCCTTCACGCAAGCGAACTAGATTGATGGCAGCTTCTGGTGTCAGGTCAGTCCCAGTGGTAATATATCCTTTATTTACATTTCCATGCGCATTGAACATAGCCTCAGCGTAGTTTAACAATACTTCTGAATATCTGAAAACATACCAAACATGAGGAGCAGTAGTGCCCACAGGCAATGTTAAAGTATCGTTCACAAACTTTTTGAGATAATAACCTGTAGTCGTGGCATTTTTTTCTCCAATCCCATCTTTACCGCCTCTGAAACTTTCAACCGGCACTCCATTCACAACATCTCCATTGCAATAAATAGTTTGAGCAAACCGAACATCTAGTTTTTGAAAAGGTGCTGCCGCAGAATAACCTGGTAATTTATCGTAAGTATCCACTAAATTCTGTGAGGGACTTGTCACGTTAGAACCTACACCGGGAACATTTACATATTTAGCTAAACCGCTTTTAGGATAATTACTAAATTCCATAAAATTATTATCTAAAATATCCACCCGATTATCCAAAATATTCTCTGGATTTGATGCCGTACGATTAAATTGTAACTTACGATAACCGATATTTACGCTGTAAATATTTAAATTGATAATACTTGCAGCAGTTTTAGCGGCACTATCACAGAGTGCTTTGTTGTATGCACCTTGATTGTGTAATGGACTTGCAGCATATAAAAACATTCTACATTTAAGTGCCAATGCAGCTCCTTTGGTTATACGCCCCAAACTACTTGGATCCCATTTACCTCCGTGATAAGCCGAGCCGGCAACGGTTTCAAGTTGATCAAACTCACGTATTACTTCGTTGAGCGTAGTTGCAATATAAGTAACCATTTCAGCTGTTGTCGCTTGCTTTAATTGCAATGCTTCCTTTTCGGAAATTACATTATCCACAATAGGAACATTGGCATACATTTTCCAGAGTTGAAAATGAAAGTAAGCTTTAAAAAATTTTGAATCGATGCGATAAGCTTTCAAATTTGCCAAAAACTTATTGTACTTGGCACGATTATCTGGATAATTTTTATAATCCTGATAAAATTTCAACTCTTTATTGGTAGTGGTGTCTGATATTTGTAAAAAATAAGCCGCATTGTTAATTCCCTGATAAAGAAACGACCAAGTTCTATTGTAAGGGGTATTGTACGAATTCCAACTTCCATCATTGAAAAATGAAGTTGCACCATAGGGAACATTACTATCAGCCTCGTCAGAAGCATTGGCAAGCATTGTTGAACCCACCTCTTGGAATCCATTGTCAAAAGAATGGTACAAATTGCTCCACAAACCAGTGATAAACTCTTCGTTTTTAATCACCAAATCATTGCCGATTAATTCTTTGTCGTTCAGTACAAAAAAATCGTCGCAAGCTGGCAATAATAAAACTGTGAGTATTGAGATAACTAATATTTTAAATTTTGTATTCATCTGTTTATAAATTGTTTTAAATTGTAAGTACTTACCCAAATGTTGAGAAATGAAGAATCAGTTCTTTTTTTATTGGAATAATTATTAAAATGTCAAACTTAAACCTAAATTATACGATTTCATAGCTGGATATATGTTTTGTGTTTCTGGATCAATATCTTTTATTGCTTTTGAGAATGTAAACATATCGATAGCATTCAGTGAAATACGAACAGTTTTGAAATTTAATTTTTCAAGCATAGAAGTCGGTAAATTATATCCCAACTCAAGATTACGTAATTTAAAATAATCACCTGATACTAACCAAATTGAACTCGACTGAACATTATTGGTAGCAAGAGCGGTGGACAAACGAGGATATTTGGCAGTAGCTGCTGTTGCTGGCGACCAGCTCTGCTCAGCAATACGAGTATATGCATTTCCTTGTGTACTGAATGGTATTGCATATCCGCCCATCATCATTGAACTATTCATAGTCCCTTGTCCCAAGGCCGATATCGAAAAATCTTTGTACTTTAATTCGAATGATAAAGTGTAGGTATACTGTGGCACATAAGAATATCCCAAAGGAACCATATCAGAAATATCAATTTTATCATCGCCAGTTTGATCTTTGTATATTACATCGCCCGCTTGTGTGTTGCCAAATGTTTGCTTCACTACAGCATTTTTTGCGTCAGCATCCGTTGCATAAAAGCCTATTGCTTCGTAGCCAAAATACTGCCCAACGGGCATTCCAATTCCACTCCGATTATCAATTCCTGGTAATGGAATGACGTCTGGTTTTTTTACAATTTTACTTTTGTTATACCATATACCAGCATTCAAATTATAACTTAGGTCGCCTTTTTTTCCAAAATAATCTATGCTGAAATCATAACCGTTGTTCTTTACGACTCCAGCATTCACGTACGATAATCTTCCGGCAAAACCCATGGTTGAAGGATTTAGATTGTTATATGCCAAAATTCCTGTCCTATTTTCATCAAAGTACTCAAATGAAAGTTTTACATGATTCAAAACTGTAGTTTCTAAACCAACATTGATTTTTCGAGCAACATCCGAGCTTATCAATGGATTTGCTAAATTTCCAAGTTGATAAGCGGCCGATGCTGGTGCATAAGAATTGGTTTCACCAAAGTTGACGCCACCTAATTTCTGATAAAACTGCGAATACATCAATCTGTTTTTCACATTAGAACCTGGGAAAAGCAAACCACTTCCACCCCCAACACTTCCTATTGAAGCCTTTACTTTCAGGTAATTAATCTCGGAAATATCTTTTATAAAATCTTCGTTGGAAGCAACCCATGCACCCGAAATTGTTGGAAAAAACTTAAAGCGGTTATCGGCTTTGTACTGCTCCTGGCCATAATAACTTGCTGCGAATTGAGCAAAATACTTGTCAGTATAACCATATTGTAGGTTAAAACCTAAACCTGCATTATCGTAGTTGTAGGGAGTCGACATAATTTGTTGCACAAATCTGTCAGCATGAAACATAACAAGTCCGTTGATACTGTGTTGTCCAAATTTACGGTTATAAGTTGCATTTGCTTCAAAAGTCATTCTTTTGTAAGCAATTACATCCGTCGACCATGCTAAATTTGTACTATCGCCATGTTGTGTATAGCTTGTAGTTGCTAAATTTGTTTTGTCATCGATGGAGAAAGTAGAATAGTTGCGCATTTTATTGTCCCAAAGTACCATCCAAGTTGACGATGAACCTGCTACACCCATTTTTAACCCTTTGAGTATTTTATCAAATGAATAATCTAACCGCAAGTTTACATCCAATTTACGCTCTAAATAGGTTTGATAGCCTGATTGAGAAATCATTCCTAATGGATTTTTTTTATAGGTGGACGAACCACCCAATGAACCATTCGGGTTTTTCAATGGAAAAGTTTGTGGCGGAAGCTGCAACAGTGTATTAATTATATCGTCAGTACTACTTCCCGGGTAATTACGATTATCGAAACTTAGAGCTACGTCAACCGAAGCTTGGAGATTTTTCAAAACATTTACATCCAAATTGGTCCGGATATTTATTTTATCCATATTCATTTGAGTGGAATATTTATTCAAATCGGTGAATTTGAAAATTCCTTCGTTGGCTAAGTATCCTATAGTTACCATGTATTTCGACTTATCGTTGCCTCCACTAATATTAATACCACCTAACATTACTGGGGCATTTGACTTTAAAAAATTGTCAATATAATTAATATCTGGATGTGTATACATATAATCGCCCGACTGACCATAGTAAGGTAAATCATTATTCACATCATATTTCAAAGGCAACCCATCATTCTGTCGAGCCTGATTGTAGTAAGTAGCATATTGCTTGGCGTTTAACAAGTCGGGAAGTATGGTAGGCTGTTGAATGCCATATTTAAAATTAACGTCCACATTTATTTTCCCCACTTTTCCACGTTTTGTAGTAATTAAAATTACGCCATTCGCCGCATCCATTCCGTACAAAACTGTTGCTGCAGCATCTTTCAAGATTGAAACACTCTCAATTTCGTAAACTGATAATTGATAAAAGTCCGATCTAAAACCGTCAACTATTACCAATGGTTGAGTACCTCTGAAAGTTCCTTGACCACGAATAGTTAAGCTGGGTGCACTACTTAATGCGCCGCTTGTTTTACGTACAATCAGTCCTGGCAATTGTCCTGCTAATGCATCTCCCACTGAAAGAATAGCATTTTTTTGTAAAATATCGGAATATATCGTACTGATAGAAGAACTGATCGAATTATGGCTCTGCTTCCCGAAAGCAACATCAACCAAGTTCTTTTTGATGGAATCACTTGTAAGTTCCTGCCCAACTATCTCCTGAGAAATTGCAAGGCAATAAACCGCAGCAAGAAGGAATAGATTTAATTTAAAGTTCAATATTTGTTTTTTCATAATAGCGTCAATATTAAATTTACGGTTCTTACCATCCTGGGTTTTGTATCAATTTCGATTTCTGTACTTCTTCGAGTGGAAAAGGATATAGATAGTATTTATCGGAGAAAAATCTTGGTTCATCAAAAGATTTTTTTGTAAATGTTGGTGTTGCAGCATTACCTGAAACGTCCATCATATACATTTGTATTCCAATATTTGTGTCACCCATTTTCCAACGTTTGAGATCGAAGTAACGATGTTCCTCGAATGCCAATTCAACTGCTCTTTCACGTTTAATTCTATCACGCATAAAAGCTTGAGTATTCTGATAGCCTGGGATTGATTCGATATTAGGCTGACCGGCTCTGTTTCTAACTGTATTTAACATGTTCAAGATATGTGTTCTATGTCCAGTTGGGTCATACTCATTCCATGCTTCGGCCGACATTAAATACAACTCAGCCAAACGAATATAAGGCCAGAAACAATTGTGAAAGGATAACTCTCCGTTTACTTCCTGATCTTTTATAAATTTCGAATAATAATATCCTGTATAATTGTCCACAGCTTCAGGCCGATTCGCACCTTTGTCAGTATCACTACGTTTGGACATGTCCACCGTTGGTTTCGCATTTCCTTCGAGCCTATAATTGTGATAGAACATACTTGCCGAGAAACGTGCATCTAAATTATCATAAGGTTTAGGTACAGAATATAGATTTGCGGGTTGATCCGAACCATCTTTCATCTCGTATAAGTCTACGAAATTTTGCAAAGGAATGTTGGTACAATAAACCGATGGCAAAAAACCAGCACCTAATTTTCCCCACGGAATTCGGAAATAACGTCCCCAATCTGCTTCGTTATAGGTTTTGGTAAGGCGTGTTCCCCATATTATTTCAGTATTTCTTATTGGATCGTTCGGAAAGTAATACACACTTGCTTTGTAGGCTTCCTTTGGGGTTGTGATTCCATCAGTTCCCACTTGAATAAGCTTATATCCATTTGACAATGCCAAATTCAAGGCTGCATCTGTTGCTTCGGCTGCTGTTTTCCAGCGTTCTTTGCTGTAAGTAGGATATTTTATCAAATCCTGATTACTAAAAGCAGGAAAATAAGAGTTATTATCTTCGGGATTAAACAAAGGACTGGCTGCCCATAAAAGTGTACGTGCTTTTAAAGTCATTGCAGCTATTTTGTTGATGCGTCCGAATTCTAAACCTTCCGTTTTTAT
>JBBSCW010000073.1:0-11554 GCA_038249855.1 Bacteroidales bacterium | reverse complement strand
GAAGTGCTAACATTTTTTTTCTTACAAAATAAAACATTCTATCATTACAAATTATAAGTTATTTTCTTTAAGCAATTTAAAATCAACTAAATAAATATTTATGGACAAATCAAAACCTTATACTTTCGATAGAGTAGTACGTATATTTATTGGACTTTCGGTTTTTTTTCTTCTCTTTTTACTGTTGAAACGATTAAGTGGCGTTCTCCTTCCTTTTATGGTGGCCTGGCTTATGGCTTATTTGCTGCAACCTATAGTAAGTTTTTTTCAATATAAACTGAAATTCAAAAACAGAGCATTATCCATTTTCAGTACATTTTTGCTTGTGGCCGGAATCATAACTGGACTCGTCATATTGCTAATACCTATGATTAGCAACGAAATCCAAAGAATGGTTGAACTGATTCGTCTGTATGTCCAGGGTGTAGATATCGACAGTTTTTTCCCACCAAGCTGGCAATTTGAAATTCGGAACTACCTTTCGCAACTTGATATTCAGACTGTGTTACAAAATGAAAACATCATGGAGTTGATTAAGAAGATAGCTCCTCAACTCTGGAATATAATCAATGGCTCATTAAGCTTGCTTTTCGGATTTACAGTAATAATAATTGTATTTCTGTATCTAATTTTCATTCTCATCGATTATGAAAAAGTTACAAAGGGAATGTTTGATATTATTCCATCGAAATACAAAGTAATTGCTACTGAAATTGTTAGAGATATTGAAGTTGGAATGAACAGGTATTTTAGAGGTCAATCCTTAGTAGCATTAATAGTTGGAATCCTTTTCTCGATTGGTTTTAGCATCATTGGGCTTCCACTGGCCATCGTTTTCGGTCTATTTATTGGTGTGCTAAACTTAGTACCCTACTTACAAATCTTGGGAGTAATACCGGCATTTCTACTCGCCTTATTACAATCAGCACAAACCGGACAGAGCTATTGGAGCATCATTTTGAGTTTGCTTATTGTATTTATTGTAGTTCAATCATTTCAGGATATGTTTTTAGTTCCCAAAATTATGGGTCGAGTTACGGGACTCAATCCTGCTGTAATTCTACTGTCGCTATCTGTTTGGGGCTCGCTGATGGGAATGATAGGAATAATCATTGCATTGCCATTTACAACACTGATTATTTCTTATTACAAGCGTTTTGTATTGAATGATCAGAGCTTTGCTGAAACTATGAAGGAAATCCAACAAGAACAAGAAGCTGCAGAAACTGATACTCATGAAATCCTCCCCTAACTAGCTCTCTTCAGTCGCTGATTGTTAGTTCCTTCAAAAGGGTAATTTAAGTTAGTTAGGTATCTAAACGCTCAAATTGATGTTTTTTTTGGCACAATATAAATTGTTTTAACGTACTCTATATGTTGCAATTAATAGATAATCAACTTAATATAAAAAATTCCATAAAAGAAAATTATCTTTATTTATTTCAAAAGAAAATTAATTTCAATCATTTCTTTTGTGGCTGTATTTGTTCTTTTGTCTAACATCTTTGTTCTCCAGCTCCCCGTTTATTTCGGGATGTTCCATGGGCTGGATGTCGAATACTCCATTGGTTCTGGCTTGTCCAGGTTAGGTCTCGAAAATTCTATTTGAATATTTTATTCAGTTACTTCAGCAGCCTTAGTCTCAGTTTCATTTTTCTGCTTTTCCATAGTCGACAACATGCCGCATGCCGCAAAAATATCTTCGCCTCGCGATTTGCGAATGGTAGTCTGTATACCGTTATTGGTAAGATAATCTCTAAAAAAGATCATCTTGTCTTCTTTTGATGTTTTTAAATCGACATTCGGAATAGCATGAAACCTAATTAAATTCACTCTACAATCCATCCCTTTCAGAATACGAACCATCTCGACTGCATGTCGCATACTATCGTTAAATCCATCGAACATTATATATTCAAAAGAAACACGGCGTTGATGACTAAAATCGTGTTTTTTAAGTTCCTTAAGGACATCGGCAATAGGATATGCTTTCTGAATTGGCATAATTTTCAATCGTTCATCGGCAAAAGGAGAATGAAGACTGACGGCCAAATGGCAATTTGAGTTGTCCAAGAATATTTTCATTTTAGGAATAACGCCAATGGTGGAAACTGTTACCCGTCGAGGACTCCATCCATATCCATAATCAGCGGTTAGTATTTCGAGAGATCTCAATAAATTGGGTAAATTGTCCAAAGGTTCGCCCATGCCCATAAATACCAAGTTGGTCAATTTTTCTGCATCGGGAATAGAAAGGACCTGATTAAGTATTTCGGCAGCAGTCAAATGTGCTCCAAAACCTTGTTTACCAGTCATGCAAAACAAACAATCCATTTTACAGCCCACCTGTGACGACACACAAAGTGTATGCCTATCATCCTCAGGAATATAAACACTCTCTATAAACTTATTATCAATGGTTTTAAATAAATATTTTTTTGTTCCATCCACCGAAACCATTTCCTGTGTGGGTAATGCACGACCAACGCTGTATTTTTCGGCAAGGATAGTTCTATTTTTAGCAGAAAGATTTGTCATCTCATCAATACTGAAAGCCCTTTTATTATAAATCCATTCGGTAATTTGTTTGGCTGTAAACGATGGCATACCTAACTCTAAGACTAAGTCCTTCAGTTCGTCTACCGTTTTTCCTATAAGTGGAATTTTATTCATTGGGTGTAAATTTCAATTAATACTGTGAGATTTTTAATTTATGTACATTGTCATTATTGTATAATGCCGATGCATAGAAATAAGCAGAACAATTAGACGAAGTCGACATTGGACTGAATTATTTCTGCAATCGGTATTAAAATGTCAGCAAAGGTACTTATTTTTGAATGAAAAAAAACGGAATGAAAATATCCATCCCGCTTTAAACAAATTTATTATTGTAAAAGTAATCAAATTCTTAATAGAAAGTCAAGCGATTATCGACTAAATCAGATTTTTCACGGATGTTTTGCGTAATCATATAAGGTAAAGAATAGCTCATTCTTGCATTCATCATCATAACTTGCATTTTGGCATCGAATGGAGCCGGGTTTTGCTGAGGATTGGTAGTTGTAACTACATAAACTCCAGCATTTCCTTTGATAGGAGCGGAGACTTTGTTTGCAGGCAATACAGACACTTTACCAACTACGGTAGGTTCTAGACCGGCAGCCCCAAATTGAAAAGCATCGAAATTAACTGCTGGTGCCAATTTAACTTCAAGTCCCATTGCCATAGCCAAACCATCGATTGTAGGATTTTTAGCTATTTTTTCAGCGATATTCTTGGTCATAATTTCAGCTTTCTTATCGCGAATAATTTCTGATTTAAGTGCATCTGTTACTTTTTCCAATGAGCGATATCCTTTTTCACCTTTGTCAGTGATAGTAGCTACCACAAAATCATTTCCACAATCATATACATCCGAAACATCACCCTTGCTTTTTTCAAATGACCAACGGATAATTTGGCGAGAATTAGATATATCAGCTATTTTTTCGGTTGTAGCCATTATGTCAGAAGCAAGACGCACTTCGTATTTTTTATCGGTAGCTCTTTTTTCAAAATCACTTCCTTGTAATTCAGCAGCAAATTGTTTAGCATCGTTATAAATTTTACTAACGGTTACGTTGCTAGTATTTACTTTAATATCAAGTACGGCTAAACGAACTTTTCTGCGGGCTGGAGTTTTTTCCATTACCTGCATAATTTGAGTTCCTTGTGCATCTTTCAAAGTAAATATTTCATTGGTTCCACTTGCAAATGCCTTGGTCGACATTTCTTTGTTGATACCTTGAATACCATCAAATATCCAACCTATCTCGCCACCATTGGAAGCAGTTTGTTGAACGGCTGAGAACTTATTTGCTAATTCAGCAAAAT
The DNA here is from genome assembly GCA_038249855.1 of Bacteroidales bacterium. Taxonomy (GTDB): domain Bacteria; phylum Bacteroidota; class Bacteroidia; order Bacteroidales; family Paludibacteraceae; genus Paludibacter. The sequence goes on along the minus strand of JBBSCW010000073.1, from coordinate 7,678 downwards.
TAGCTCCACCCTTGATGGCTCCTACTATACTGTCAGCTTTGGCTTCGTCTTTAGCAACTAAGTAAATATGACGTAATTTCACTGAATCGGATTGCATAATTCCAGTTTCAACCACTCTCGCCATGGTGTAAGTATCGTTTTCAAAAATTGGTCCCATGACTGCACCTGCTCCATTACCAAAGGCAAAATCTTTCAGATTGGCTGGTACTTTACTTTCGGAAAGTGGATTCCCTGTATAGCGTGTTTCAGAGTTTGAGTTAGTGAAACTTGCAATATCCGAAGTAGTTTTAAACTCTTCGCTTAAGCTATTCATGGTAGTTTCCGCCTTTTTATAATCTTCAGGCGATGGTTTTACATTGAAAACCACATATTGAATAGTAGTGTTTGCTTCTTGTTTGTAAAGCTCTTTTTTCTTTTTATAAAGATCTTTCAATTCGCTGTTTGAAACTTTTAGAGTGGAGTCGGCTATCATAAAGTATGGTTGTACTATATAGTTTACATCCACCGATGTTTTAGCTGCTTCATATTGCATTTTGGCTTCCAAGCTATTGGCTGTAACCGCTTTGCCTATTAAAGCATTGTATTTTTCTTGCAAAACTGCATTTTTAACAGCTCTTTCCCAGAATAACCAATAAGATTTAAGCTTTTGAATCTGCGCTTGCATTTCTTGATTTTCAGGAGCTTGCTCTAAACTGTTTAGGAATTGTACCAAAGCAGGGCGGCTGAATTGTCCGTTCTCACCTGCAAAAGCACGACGTTGTGAAATCAAACTGTGTACCTTGTTTCCAATTAGGTAATCCGAAAGTTCTTCTGTGCTAACGGTCAAGCCCATTTTAGCAGCTTCAGCATTGATTAATTTCTCGTTCACCAAACTTTCCCATACTGAAGTACGAAGTTGAGAGGTAGTTTCCTCGTTTAATTCCGATTGACCTGTTTCAATTTTATACACCTCTACCATTTGATCTATCAAAGCCGAATACTCGTTGATATTGATTTTCTCTCCGGCAATCTCCGCAACAACTTCGCGTGATTGATTAAAATAAGACGAACCCTGTGTAAGAAAGTCGCCAATGATAAAGGCAAATAATGCAAGTCCTACCACAATCATCAGTAAAACTCCTCTGCTTCTAATTTTTCCTAAAATAGCCATTTCTTTAAATTAAGATGTATTTTTTATATTTATTTGTTCAATTTGAGGGTGCGAATATACAAAAAAAACCTCTTTGTTTTGCAATAATCTCTTAAAATTAATTTAAAAGTTAGACATGCCGCTACAAAACAGACAGTTACAATATTGAGCTTCTTCCTATTTTAATTGATTTTAAGGCTAAATTTCAGTGATTTTTGGGGGTTTGGGTGGAGAGGGAAAAAACCAATCGATACAAAGTATTTTTTTCAAGAAAGTTTTTGCCACAATGTCGCTCATACGAAGTTTTTTAAATACAAAATCTATTTCTCCACAATTTTCTTATTCACACTATCATACCGATACTTCACAATCTCACCAGAGATAACTAAATGAATGACTTGTTCAATCACATCTAATGCCGCAATAAACCATTCCCGTGGAGTATGGCGATTACCTTGAGTGTCGTAGATATCAACATTTAAACAGGAACTACCAAAGAAATTGTGTAAAAGCAATTCTAACTTTTGAGTGTTCATGTTGTAACATTTAAAAGTCATCACTATTCTGACTTCTGCCATTAAATAAGTTGGCTCCTGTACTGCATTTTTTATTCTTTCTTCTACAGTTTTGTTTGAATATCCTATCTTATAGAGATGTTTAATGTCTTTGATAGCTGGATTTTCACTTTTTGATTTTAGGATATAAATAAAGCCATCTTCTTTATCTTCGTCTGAAACGCCGTTCATGTTATTTTCAAAAGAACTGTTTAAATCTTCATTAGTAAAGGTTATTCCCTGACCGTTCTGAAATAAACTTTTACCCAACGACCGAAACAACATATTTGATTCTGTTCCATTCTCAAAAATAAGATTTGTACGACCATCCCTCTTGCCAAATTTATCTACTGTGATGTTTAGTAGTTTATCAACATATACCAATAAGCCATTGACAATAAAAAACGCTCCTTCTTGAATTTGGTTTTCGTGGAATTTTACCAGTTTCCGAGTACCACTTTTCAAATCGGTTTTGCAATCTTCAAATTTATGTTCGTATAAATGAAAATCTGCACAAACCTTTCGCCTTGCTACAAAATCTGCACTGGCTCTTTCATCGGGTCGCTGCACATTAATAAAGTCAAACAAACCCAAATCGTCGCCATCTAACAAGCCGAGCGGGTCGTTCTCAAGAATATCATCAATTGAATACTCTTTTATTTCATCAGGTATTAGCAGACCATAACTATCATATTCAAGGAGTTTCTCTCTTTTCGATGCTGTGTTCTTGAAATCAGATAAGCGTGAATATAAAGTATGTTCGTTCACTCCATTGCACTCAATAGGCAATCGATTGTTCTTTTCATAGAAATCATTTATTTCCTGAAACTTATCGATAAGAGCATTATTTTCAGACCTCGCAACTGATTGAGGTTTGACATTCAACAATCCTAAGGGATCATTATCAAATATGTCTTGAAGCTTTTGATTGGTATATAGCATGGATATTATTCATTTTATTTGCCCCTAAATCCCCTAAAGGGGACTTGAGGTTAGTATCATCTCTTAAATTTCAATTTTAAAAATAACTCCTTATTTGTTTTGCAAAAGTATAATAATTAGATAGTTGAATAAATATATGACGAACTATCTGTCTATAAACTAAGTCTTTAAGCCCCTTTAGGGGTTTGGGGCAGCGTTTGGGGTAGGCTGTTTGCGTTTCAAGTCTTTAAGAAATAAAATTGCTTCTGCCATTCTTCGTTCATTGAAGTCTGGTGATTTGATATTTGGTTCACGACCAAAGGTTTTCATAAACTTCTGCACTTTATCTGGGTAATATATTAGTGCTTCTTCCACCGTCATTCTGATTCGCGAAGTTTCAATCACATCTTGAATAACTTTCAATACGCTTGTCGTTACTGATTTTGAAAGAATTTCATACGCATGTTGGAATGGATTTACTTGATCAATTAAGTCAATATGTAAATCGTCGATATTTACAAACTTACCTGCCATGCGAATAAAACGCTTATCGGCTTGTTCTTCTGAATCAGTAGAAGTATTTGTATTTAATGCCATTCTGCTGAACGACTTGACCTCATCATCGGTCATGTCTGGATAAAGCGTTTTGACAACTTTGGGTATCAATTCATTATTAAATTCATCTTTAGACATCCTTTCGGCAATGGCTTTCTTGATACTTTCATCTTCCTGTAAAGACTTTTTTAAGTCCTTAATATCAACCTGCAAGTTGTATTTCATCACCGAATCAAGTACAACATATTGACGAACTTCCTCAGTTTCATCTTCGCTCAGATTTGGGTATTTTTTACGGATAACATTTTCAATCAACACTTTATTAATTACTTCTCCATCCAAATTGCTTGCGATTCCATTGATAATTGCATCATCAGATAAAATTTTCGCTTTCAACTCATTTATGTCAGAAGTCAAAATGTCCTTTACTCTTTTCGAACTTGGTGCTTTATAGCCTCTTACCAAAATTTCTCCCACTCCAGGTTTGTCATCGGCTGAAAAACGAGGTTTGAAATTAAAATTGGGAGCCAACACCTGTTCCATCAACAATGAAGCGGTAATGGCTTTCAACATATTATTTACTGCAAATTTCACATCGTCATTCGTAGCATCTGGTTGTGCAATAAGGTTGGTAAACTGGGCATGAGTTTTATTACTGCTATCGCGCGTGGCACGACCAATAATTTGTACAATTTCGGTGAGTGAACCCCTATACCCAACTGTCAAAGCATACTCACACCAAGGCCAGTCGAAACCTTCTTTTGCCATACCCAACGCAATAATTAAATCCATATCGTCCACAGACTTCATATCACGCAAATACGAAACAATCAATTCACGTTCTTTCGGATTGTCATTGACCAAATCAGCAACTTTTAGCAACTTCCCATCGGATTGACGTTTCAAAAAAATTACTCCTGTTTGTGAATCTACTTTTTCGACTGTACCAATCGCATCCAATATGAAGTTTACCTCATCGTATTTACGTTTGAGCGATTCGCCTGAATTTACATTTGGAATATGAAGTATGGTTTTCTTATCCGTATCAAGCACTTGCATTATCGCATCCGTGTATTTTCCCTGATAGAAATTGTAACCAATACCCAATGATTTCAGATAAGTATAGCCATTCAACTGCTCATAATAGGTGTAAGTTACGTTGGTAAATTTCTCTTCATCTTCGGGCAATAAAACCGGTACATTATCGCCACGGAAATAAGAACCAGTCATGGCCACAATATGAGCCGTTGATTTTTCCATGATCAATCGTAATAATTCACCTAATCTACTATCTCCATCTGCCGAAACATGGTGAAATTCATCAATAGCCAACAAGCAATTATCAAAATCTGTTTCAGTGAGCTCCTCAAAAGCAAAACGCAGAGTGGCATGTGTGCATACAAGTATTTTTTCGTCATTTCGTATAAACTCACAAAATGCCTGCACTTTGCCTTTGCTTCCATCATTGCCCGGAATACAAAGATTGTATTTGTCCTGCAAATCCCAATCGGCAAAGAAACCATGCTTTTTCAACTCGGTAGCACGAAACGAACCACCAATAGATCTTTCGGGTACAGCCACTATCACTTTTTTAATTCCTTGATTGTAAAGTTTGTCCAATGCCAGAAACATCAAGGCACGTGATTTACCCGAAGCGGGCGGTGCTTTCAACAACAAGTATTGTGCTTCACGCTCCTGATATGCTTTTTCTTGCATTTCACGCATTCCCATGGCATTGGTTTGGGAACTTTGCCCTGTTTGGGCGTAGGTAACATGTACTAAATCTGGCATAGTTATTTTCCTTTTTTTATATTTCAGTAAATTGATTTCTTATAAGCCATAGATTGTGATTAACACTATTTAACGGTGTGTATGGATCATAAATGATACATTTTCAATTAGTATGTACTATCTTTGTAGCATAAAACAAGAGAGTTTGACTGTCTTGACAGTTTAAAATATCTGGATCGGGGTGTCCCCAATCGGAAAAGGGTTGCTAAGGCAACTCTTTTTTTTTGACCTTATGCGTCATTAGGATTCGTATCACTTGGATGAATTTTCAATCCGTGTATTCTATTATTTTGAGTATAAATTTTGCATTTAATCACATCAAAAGCTGGATTAGCAGCTTTGCCATCCAACACATATCGGGTAATAGGATAAGCCACCAAATCGGAAATTTGTAACCCAATAATATCGTCTGATTTCTTCTTAAATTGAAAAGTTTTGAAGTAATCTTTAATTCGTTTTTTGCTTACAAAGTAGGTCCCTCTATCCAAAAGTTCATTATAATAATCCAGTAAACTTTTATCTTCTTTTGTTCCTCGCCTTTCGGCTATAGCTTGGAGTTCAATGGTTTCTTTGGTCGTTTTCTTTACACTATCTAATAAAAACACAGTACGCTCAATAATAAATGAAAGTGATATAGCATATACATCTGACAATTTACCATACTTCCTAATGTAGGGTTCTTTCAGTACACTGCAACAAACAATAGTGTAAATACTATCGCTTAAAATGGAATTTACGCTTTCGTAAAAATACTTCTTCTTTTCCATATCAAATAAGACCTCAAATCCTTTCTGACATTTTCGAATATCACGCGAATGAAGAATAATTTTACTGTTACCCCACAATGATTTCTTGAGTTCCGTAACTCTTTCACTTATTAGAATGTAGTCAGCTTCGGACACAATGACTCCACAAAGTGTAAACAGTGGAAAATCAGGATTGAAATTACTTAAATTCTGATCACCACATTCATCTAAAAAAAGATAATACTTCATGTGTGTGTTGTTTTCTTAGCGAGTTTTTATTTTTGTTTTACCGTCTTCGATTTGATATAGGTTTTTATATTTTATCACTTTTTACCCCAAGGCGTTACCTTGGGCTAGGATATGTTGGGCTGCAATTTATCCCTCAAAGTGAGAGCCCGAAGAGTTCCTTTTACAGTCTCCTTTTTCGAGAAGATTTTGGGGGCTTTCAAAACAGCGTCCCTTTCTCTTTTTCTTCAGCTATCATTTGTTCGCAGAGTTTAAAGAGGTATTCTAGGCGTTCTTCGTCAGTTTCGAAGGGTTTGTTTCGGTAGCAACGTTCCACAGCCATATCGTTTAGGCGGTGGGCTTCGCGTAGGCCTTGGGGCATATTATCGGGATCGTAAAGTTGAGCCAAGGTTTTTTCGCTGTGCTTTTCTCGCTCTGCCAATATATTGTAAACGTGCTTTTCTAACTCTTCCTTTTGCTTTTCGGAGATTGGGGGTAAAGGGAAAGTGTTGTAACAAAGATTTGAACTATATCTTAAATCATTTTTCAAACGACCCGCAACAGTTCTTACCCAAACCATATGAATACTAGAGGAGATAATACTAAAAATGAAGGATTGAACATCATAAATTGCATAAGCTGAATCTTTTATAATATATTCATTATTTAAAAACCCAAATGGAATATAATGTCTATTTTCAGAAGAAACTCTCGGAACTAGTATTGAGCTACTATCAATATGTCTTATGCCAGTGTATCTCCAAGGTATCGAAGCAAATTCGATAGTTGTAAGTTTTTTACTCTCATTTCTAAATTTACTAACATTACTAATGCGTTTTACAAATTCAGGAATCGTATAAATTTCTTTGTTATCACATTCTAACCATAAACAAAACTGCTCAACAGAATTAAGGTGTTCAAATGAACCAATTGTTTTTCTTAAATATTTTTTCGATAAGGGATATTTAATAATTAGTTCATCTTTTTGTGCTTTGGAAAATAAAAAATTACCATCATCTACTGCCTCATTACCTCTAACCATTATAGGGAAATTTGAAATAGAATTTGATTTCTTTTCAATAATTGTTTTAGAGTTTGCAATAATATATGGGCTAATTAAGTTTACGATTCTAATATGTTTATCACTAATTATAAGTTTGGGACTTTTCTTTTTTGACGTTTCTTTTCTAATACCTATAATTGATACAATAACAGCTGCTTTTCCCTTCGCATTGTTTGTCCATTTAAATGAAGGTACACAAAAATGAATTTCAATATTCATTTCAAATAATTTACTCCAAAGAATTCCAACTTGCTCACCTTGACAAATTGAGTTTGTTGATACAAATGCACATTGGCAATTGTCATTAAGATACTTCGTTGCCTTATAAAACCAAATAGAGATATAATCAGTTCTTACAAGATCTTTATTTACTAATTCCGAATCATATTTTTGATCTTTTGATTGTAAGCTCGCTCCCAAATACGGCGGATTTCCCAAGATATAAATCTCATCATCTTCCTGTTTTGGGCAAACCACTTCCCAGTCGAGTCGGCAAGCATTGCCTTGTACTATATTGCCAGTTTCTTGCAGTGGGAGTGCTGGTTTTGATCGTCCAAACTCTATTTTAAATGCCTGATTCATTTGATGTTCTGCCAACCAAAGTGAAAGTGTGGCTACTTCGTGTGCAAAGTCGTCAATCTCGATGCCGTAAAAGTTACTCAGACTTATTTCGGAGAAAGCAAAGGTCCCCAAT
>JBBSCW010000072.1:0-11741 GCA_038249855.1 Bacteroidales bacterium | reverse complement strand
GATCTGCTAATTTTTCAATAAATTCATTGTATGCTAGCGATTTTTGTTCGCCGCTTTTCATATTCTTAAGTGTTATATTGCCTTGTTGTAATTCTTCACTTCCCAAAATGGCTACAAATGGAATATTTTTGTTGTTCGCATAATTCATTTGCTTTTTCATTTTGGCAGCTTCGGGGAAAAGCTCGGCCGAGATGTTTCTATTTCTGGCTTCCGCAACCAGTTCCAAGCATTTTTTTTCTTCTTCTTGGCCAAAGTTCACAAAGAAAAGGGTAGTAGCTGTCGTTGTTTCTTCAGGGAAAATTTCCAGTTGCAGCAACACATCATAAATACGGTCGGCACCAAAAGATATGCCCACACCTGAAACATCGGGCATACCGAATATCCCCGTTAAATTATCGTATCTTCCGCCTCCAGTAATGCTTCCCATTTCCATATCGAGCGTTTTAACTTCAAAAATGGCTCCCGTATAATAGTTTAATCCTCGAGCCAAGGTTAAATCAAGCTGAATTTCAGTTTCCACTTGCATCGAAGTGCATAAATCAAAGATTTCTTCGAGTTCTTGAATTCCTTGTAACCCAATCTCAGAATCGGCTAAAACAGTTTTAAGTTGCGTTAATTTCTCCTGATTGCTACCGCTTAATTTCAAAATTGGCTGTAATTTCTCAATAGCTTCTTCGGAAATCCCTTTTGAAGCAATCTCTTCATTTACCTTTTCGAGTCCTATTTTATCCATTTTATCAATGGCAACTGTAATGTCGGTTATTTTTTCGGGTTCGCCAATGATTTCGGCAATTCCAGAAAGTATTTTTCGGTTGTTGATTTTAATTACTACATTTATTTTGAGCAACTTAAATACTTCATCAATAATCTGAATTAGTTCAAGTTCGTTGAGCAATGAGTTGCTTCCAACTACATCCACATCGCATTGGTAAAACTCACGATAACGCCCTTTTTGAGGACGATCGGCACGCCAAACTGGTTGAATCTGATAGCGTTTGAAAGGGAAAGTTATTTTATCACGATGTTGTACCACGAAACGGGCAAAAGGTACAGTTAAGTCGTAGCGAAGCCCTTTTTCGGATATTTTAGAAATTAGTTTTGTACTGCTAGTTTCAATTAATTCATTGTCAGTCAGACCACTCTTGAAATCTCCTGAATTTAGAATTTTGAACAATAATTTATCACCTTCATCACCATATTTCCCCATCAATGTTGATAAGTTTTCCATGGCTGGCGTTTCAATTTGCTGAAATCCGTATTTACGAAATACTTCTTTGATAGTATCGAAAATATAATTACGATTCGACATTTCCGATGGAGTAAAATCGCGAGTTCCCTTGGGTATAGAGGGTTTTTGTATTGCTGCCATATTGTTTAAAATCAATTTATTAATGATATATATAGTGCCGTGTTATTTTGAATTTATTAGTTCTAATGCGTCTAACCGCTTCAAGCGGTTTGACGCATTGTATTTCAGATTCTAAGTTCAAAATATGCTCAACATCACATTAGTTGTATTATACCAACTGTGCATTTAAAACAGTCCAATCTGTTTTAAATGTTTACTGTTGTTAATGCCGATTGCAAATTCCGCTTGCGGAAGGCTTTCAAACAAATAGTACAATTAGATGAACTTGCCTGCGGCAGGCAGGGTCGACATTGGAATATATTGTTTGTGCAATCGGTATTCTTAGTCTTTTAGTAATCTGTTGATAATCTTTTGGGTTGCTCCTGTGTTGTTTCTCACATAATTTCCAGCAATTATTCCTGCTGAATTATCTGTGAGCAATAGATCAAATCTTATTTTTAGCTCTTCGTAATTGTTGATTGAAAATCCTCCGCCTAAACTCACCAAATCCTTAGCTTCCTTAAATTTATGGTAATTGCTGCCAAATACTACTGGCATATTCCAAACTGCTGCTTCGAGCGTGTTATGAATACCTACGCCAAAACCACCTCCAATATACGCCAAATTCCCATAACTATAAATGGATGAAAGTAATCCGATGGTGTTAATTACCAATACAGATGATGATTTCACTTCGTTCTCATTGGTTTGAGTATAGCGTAAACACTTGCTTTTATTCAAACTATCTATCGTTTTGAGATGAGTTTCATTTATTTCATGTGGAACTAATATAAGTTTAACTCCTTTGTTTTCTGCAATATATCGCAATAGTAATTCTTCGTCTTTTGGCCATGAACTACCAGCAACGATTACCTTTTCTTCCTTTTCGATAAACGATTCAACCAATGAATCAGTTTTTGCATTAACAATACCATCAACCACCCTGTCGAAACGAGTGTCACCGGCAATCGAAGCATTATTTAACCCAAACTTAGTCAGTAATTCCATTGAATTTTCATCTTGTACAAAGATATGACTGAATGTTTTGAGCAGATTTCGATACCACGAGCCATAAGGTTTAAAAAATACTTGCGAAGGCCTAAAAATAGCCGAAATAGCATAAGACGGAATCTGTGCCTTGTTTAACTCCAGCAAATAGTTTGGCCAAAATTCATATTTGATAAAGATTGCTTGAACGGGTTTTACTATTTTTATAAATTTCTTGGCATTTTTACGGCTGTCGAAAGGCAAATAACTTACAATATCGGCACCAGCATAGTTTTTTCTAATCTCATAACCAGAAGGCGAGAAGAACGTTAGTATGATTTTTAGACTAGGTTTCTCAGCTTTCAACCGTTCAATAACGGGTCTTCCTTGCTCAAATTCGCCCAACGAAGCTGCATGAAACCAAATATATTGCTCGTCAGAATTGACTTTTTGTTTTAAAATTTCAAATATGTTTTTCTGACCTGCACATAGTTTTTTGGCTCTTACGTTTACAAACGAAGCCAAAAATATTACTTTAAAATATAGAAATAGTACAATATTGTATAGTATTCTCATCGGTTTTATGCAGAAATCAATTTTGAAAGTATTAACTATTGATTAATTGTGATTGTAATATGATTCTAAAAATGAGTCTATTACAATTCATTTTAAGCATTTAAATCTTCAAAAAATCCATTTTTTTTACTTCATGCAAAAGTACTAATTTATCTTCAGAATTGAGATTGCAAATTGAGAATAAAAAAATCAGTTCTATTTTTGAGCTAATTTTTTCAATTCGATTGTGAATTTTTGGTTCAAACTGCTATAAACACTCAAACCAAACGCATATAATTTAAGGAACGAAAATAGGAATAACTAAAAAAAACTAAAATCAGACGAACTAACTAAACTTATTCACTTGACGATTGTCTACTTATAAATTCTCAAAAAACAAATAATTTAATAATTAAAAGTATGACAAAGAAATTATTTTTAACATTTTCGATGGTGTTGTTTTTCTCATTTTCAAGTTTTGCACAAGATGCTCCTGGAGCTAAAAAAGGCAACAATTCAGGTTTAGACAAAAGAGTTGAAAAAATGGTTACTGATTTAGGTTTAAATGATTCAGAAAAAGCTGCAATCTCAACATTATTTGTAAAACAAGGGGAAGATATGAAAAAATTCAGAACCGAGAATACAGACAAAGAAAGCCCAGATTTCAAGGCGAAACAGAAAGAATTTCGTAAAGTTCAAGATGCTGAATTGAAGTCAGTTTTAGGTGAGGTAAAATATCAAAAGTTAATGGAATTACGTGCTGCTGAAAGAAAAATGAGGGAACAAAAACCCGAATAATTAACCCAAACAAACTATAAAAAATGCTGATTCAAGAAATTGAGTCAGCCTTAAATATGTTGTATCGTTCAATAATCTAAGTATTATTTCTGATTCAAAGTATATTATTGCTTGTATATTTATCAAACAAATTTTGTATGCTGATTTAGGCATACTATCTTACAAAACTGTTATTTCAGTATTAAATGCTAAATTAAAATACAGATTCAATTTGTTTGTAGTAATTTTGCAATTGAAAAATGAGTCTACTGAAATATTAACCGCCTATTTGTTCGAATAATGACAATAACCAAAAATGATATTAACTATTTAATTAAAAACATATTAACTTGGACTTTTCTGAATTTCAGCTTTAATTTGATTGGTTTGTGGATAAGTAAACTAATTGATAAAGAGGGATTTAATTATATTGCCAATATTTCTAATGAATTTGTACAACCATTATTAATCCAAGCCTTCCTATTTGCCATTATATTCAGCATTGCATATGTGTTTCTGAACAATAGAAAATTAACTATCTATGTTTTTGTACTGATTCAAGTGGTAGTTTTCCATTTAATTTTCGTTCTTAATCTGAAAACAACAAATATGATTCACTTTGAAACATTATTAGATGATTCTGGATTAAAGTACCTAAGCAATATGGGGCAATACTTAGTTGATATTTTGTACATATATGTTCCATTAGAAGGTATATTTAAAAATAATGTATTCATACCAAAAAATACTGGACTCTTCTATCTGCAATGGATTTTCTTGGTGCTTTTGTATTTTGCTTTCGTTAGTTATCTCACACCCAAAGTAATTAACTTTATTACATCTAAAGAACTGCCCAAGTCTATAATAGAAGTTACACCGACTGAAAATGTTGAATTTGATAATGAGTCAGAAAATTACCTGCCCTAAAAAGGATCAAGCATTTATTAAAATTAATTTCTAAAATTCAGCTCTTTTGAGCCGTTGTTTAGTCAATTAGAAAACAAATATTTTTATATATATCAAGAGAGCTAAGTTCATATTATATTGACTAAGCTCTTTTTTTTACTTGTAAAACTAAAATTCAATCCCAAAGTTTTCTGTCATAGATAAATTCAAAAACTAAACACACATACCTAATCAATAGATTCCGTGTACGCACACAATCTGAAAAACTTTTTTGAAAATCTATTTTTATATTTTGTAATTCCAAAACAAATAGTACTTTTGTGTGCGGACACGGTTTGAAATTTAAATTGTTTTGTATGGGCTATATACTTGATTGAATTACAATTAATATAAAACTGACTGAGTTTCATATTTTGCGTCTTTTCAAAACTTTGAAATCAGATTCAAATATTATAAATACTATCTCTATTTTCAATCGAATAATCATTAAATAAAAAGATATGAAACCAACTTCACAGGTTCAAACCTCAGGTATTTCTTCGAAAGCTAATTCTAATTTTGGAGCAAAGAAGTTTTTAGACGAAAATTTTATTTTGCAAAATGAAACTGCAAAACTTTTGTATCATGAACATGCGGCCAATGTGCCTATTATCGATTATCATTGTCATCTAGTGCCTTCGATGGTGGCCAACGATCATCAGTTTTCGGGTATAACCGAGGCTTGGTTGGGTGGCGATCATTATAAATGGCGTGCCATGCGTACCAACGGTATTGATGAAAAATTTATTACTGGAAAAGATACTTCCGACTGGGAGAAATTCGAAAAATGGGCGGAAACTGTTCCATACACTATGCGCAACCCCTTGTATCACTGGACTCATCTGGAATTGAAAACAGCTTTTGGTATTGAGAAATTGCTTTCACCCAAAACTGCTCGTGAAATTTACGAAGTATGTAATGCCAAATTGCAAACACCACAGTTTTCGGCTCGCAATTTAATGCGTCATTATAATGTAGAGGCTGTTTGTACCACCGATGATCCGATTGACTCTTTGGAACACCATATTAAAACACGACAAGATGGTTTTGAAGTAAAAATGTTGCCTACTTGGCGACCAGATAAGGCTATGGCAGTAGAGAATGCAGCTAGTTTTAGGGCTTATGTTGAAGAACTTGCCAAGGTTTCTGAAATTAGTATTTCCAATTTTGACGATATGATTTTTGCTTTGCGAAAACGACAAGATTTCTTTGCAGCTCAAGGTTGTAAGCTTTCCGATCATGGAATTGAGGAATTTTACGCCGAGGACTATACTAATGCTGAAATTCAGGCAATTTTCAATAAAGTATATGGCGGACAGGAACTCTGTCAATCTGAAATTTTGAAATTCAAATCGGCTATGATGGTTATTTTTGCTGAAATGGATTGGGAAAAAGGTTGGACACAACAATTTCATTATGGAGCAATCCGTAATAATAATACCCGATTATTCAATCGGGTAGGAGCTGATTCAGGTTTCGATTCTATAGGTACTTTTAATACTGCCAAATCCATGTCGAAATTTCTAAACCGCTTGGATATTAATAATAAATTGACAAAGACCATTATTTATAATCTCAATCCTGCCGATAATGAAATGATAGCCACTATGATAGGTAATTTTCAGGATGGGACGCTTGCAGGTAAAATTCAGTTCGGTTCTGGTTGGTGGTTCTTGGACCAGAAGGATGGGATGGAAAAACAGATGAATTCACTTTCGGTGCTCGGCTTGTTGAGTCGTTTTGTAGGTATGTTAACTGATTCTCGAAGTTTCCTTTCCTATCCACGACATGAATATTTTCGCCGTACACTTTGTAATATGATTGGCAATGATGTTGAAAATGGACTTTTACCAAGTCAAGAAATTGAATTTATTGGGAAAATGGTTGAAAACATCAGTTATTATAATGCTAAAAACTTTTTTAAGTTTTAAACTAGTATTTAGTCATAAATATTCAATCGAAATTCCAAATTTGATTAGAGAAATTGTAGCTTAATCCTCCTGTTATTTATAATGATTTTTTTGTGTTAATTCTCTTTGCTTTTCTGGGAATTCGGCAAATTCTGTTAGTTTGATACAAAAATCCAGTTTTAAAATTAAATATTGAACAAAAGTGCCATAAAAACGGATTATATTTGTACCAATATTCCAAATATTTGTTGTATTTTTGGTCGACCAATTTAAAATATTGCATTTAACAAACAATTAACACAAACAATGAGTAAGAAAATTGTAACTTTTGGAGAAATTATGCTTCGTTTGTCCACGCCGGGCTACGAACGTTTTAGTCAAGCCACTCAATTTAACGCTACTTTTGGTGGAGGCGAAGCTAATGTAGCCGTTTCGTTGGCTAATTACGGTATGGAAACTGAATTTGTAACCCGTCTTCCTAAAAATGACATTGCCGATTCATGTATTATGAACCTTCGGAAACATGGGGTTGGAACTAAGGAAATTCTTCGTGGTGGAGAACGTGTCGGTATCTATTTTTTAGAGACAGGAGCAGTTGCTCGTGCCAGTAAAGTAGTTTACGACCGTGCAAATTCATCTATTGCTGATATAAAACCAGGGATGGTAAATTGGCGTGAAGTGTTCAAAGATGCTGCATGGTTTCACTGGACAGGAATTACTCCCGCTCTTTCGCAAGGTGCTGCTGATGCTTGTTTAGAGGCTATACAGATTGCCAATGAAATGGGTGTAACCGTTTCAACCGACTTAAATTTCCGCAAGAATCTTTGGAAATATGGTAAAACTGCTGACGAAGTAATGCCTGAATTAACTGCTGGTTGCGATATCATTTTGGGTAATGAAGAAGATGCTGAAAAAGTATTTGGAATTAAACCCGAAGGTTTTGATGTGGCTCACACAGGTGGTGAAGTTGATGCAGCTGAGTTTGAATCGGTTTGTACACAAATGATGACCAAATTTCCACGTGCTAAGAAAGTAATTATTACCCTTCGTGGTTCTATCAATGCCAACCACAATACTTGGGGTGGCGTTTTATATAGCAGTGCTACACTCTATCAGTCAAAACGTTACGATATTACTCATATTGTAGATAGAGTAGGGGGCGGTGATTCTTTTATGGGTGGATTAATCTACGGTTTACTCACTTACCCAGAAAATAATCAGAATGCGTTGGAATTTGCAGTGGCAGCCTCATGCCTGAAACATACCATTTTTGGTGATTACAATTTGGCAACTGTTGCTGAAGTTGAAGCTTTAATGGGTGGAGATGGAAGCGGACGCGTGAGCAGATAAACAGAACCCTAAAAAACCCCTAACCCCTAAAGGGGAATTATGCAAGTATTTCTTTATAATTTTAAGGGACTGTTATAAACGCATATACAAACAACTTTTATTCCCCTTTAGGGGTTAGGGGTAAACAAATACAAACAACTCTAACTCCCCTTTAGGGGTTGGGGGTAATAATATAAATATGAAATTTTCAAAACTTCAAGTTCTTTCAGTCATGAAAGAAACTGGCATGGTTCCAGTATTTTATAATAGCGATATCGAAATTTCAAAAAAAGTAGTAAAAGCATGTTACGAAGGTGGTGTGCGGGCTTTTGAGTTTACCAATCGTGGCGAATTTGCTCACGAAGTATTTGGTGAATTGGTAAAATTTGCTGCTAAAGAATGCCCTGAAATGATTATGGGTATTGGTTCTATAGTAGATGCTCCAACAACTGCTTTATTTATTCAGCTGGGTGCTAATTTTATAGTAGGTCCGCTATTTAATCCTGATGTGGCCAAAGTTGCTAACCGTCGTTTAGTGCCTTACGCTCCTGGTTGCGGTTCAGTTACCGAAGTTGGTTTCGCTCAAGAAGCAGGTTGTGATTTATGCAAAGTATTTCCTGGCGATGTATTGGGAGCAGGCTTTGTAAAAGGACTCAAAGCTCCAATGCCTTGGTCGAATTTAATGGTTACGGGTGGTGTAAAACCCGAAGAAACCAATCTGAAAACTTGGTTTGATGCTGGAGTTACTTGCGTAGGAATGGGGTCAAATCTTTTCCCTGCCGAAATGATGAAATCAGGCGACTGGGCTGGTATTACTCAACTTTGCAGCGATGCTTTGGCAATTATTCAAAAAATTAAAAAGTAATTTTATATCTATTCATCTATTTAACCCTAAAAACACATGAGTAAAATCAATGAAGTAACTCAAAAAATGACTAAATATCGATGGACAATCGTAAGTATGTTGTTTTTTGCCACTACCATCAATTATCTCGACCGACAAGTCCTTTCCTTGACTTGGAAAGACTTTATTGCTCCCGAATTCCATTGGACGAATGACCATTATGGAACAATAACTTCTTTGTTTTCCCTGTTTTATGCTATCGGCATGTTGTTTGCCGGACGATTTGTAGACTGGTTGGACACTAAAAAAGGTTTTCTAATTGCTATTTTTGTTTGGTCGATTGGAGCCATTTTGCATGCATTTGCAGGTATTGCAACATCTGGAATCGTTGCAGGAGAATGGTTTGTAGGATTTGAAGGAGCGAAAGAGGCTATAGGTACTGTGCAGAATATAGGCAGGGTGCTTAATGTCAGTGTTGTGATATTTGTAATTGCCCGTTTTGTGTTGGCTATTGGTGAGGCAGGTAACTTTCCAGCAGCTATCAAAGCAACTGCCGAGTATTTCCCTAAAAAAGATCGTGCCTTTGCTACTAGTATTTTTAATGCGGGTGCTACTGTAGGTGCTTTGGCTGCTCCAGTTACTATTCCGCTTATTGCGTCGACTTATGGTTGGGAAATGTCATTTATCATTATCGGTGCACTTGGATTTATCTGGATGGGATTCTGGGTGTTTGTTTACGAAAAACCAGAGGTTCATCCTAAAGTTAATGCCGCAGAATTAGAGTATATTAATCAAGATCACGCTGCTGAACAAGCTCTCAACAAAAATGCAAATACAGCAAATGAAAGAAAACTTAAATTTGTGGAGTTACTTAAATACAGACAAACTTGGGCTTTTGCTTTTGGTAAATTTATGACCGATGGTGTTTGGTGGTTTTATTTATTCTGGACTCCAGCTTATTTAAGCTCAGTTTACGGTATGAAAACTTCTGATACTAATAGTCAGATTGCCTTATTTGTGTTGTATGCTATTACCTTGTTATCGATTATTGGCGGTTGGTTACCAACTTATTTTGTTGATAAAAAGGGAATGAATCCATATGCTGGTCGTATGAAATCAATGTTAATTTTTGCATTTTTCCCTCTGTTGGCTTTGTTTGCACAACCTTTAGGGCATCTTTCTTATTGGTATCCTGTAATCATTATCGGTATTGCTGGTGCAGCTCATCAAGCTTGGTCAGCCAATATATTCTCTACCATTGGCGACATGTTTCCTAAGAGTGCCATTGCAACTATTACTGGTATCGGTGGAATGGCAGGTGGTATTGGGTCGGTGTTTATCAACAAAGGATCAGGAGTGCTGTTCGATTTTGCCGGTGAAACACAAATGACACTTTTAGGTTTTACAGGTGAAGAAGCGGGTTACTTAATTGTATTCTCTTTTTGTGCTATTGCCTATCTGATTGGTTGGGCAGTAATGAAATTGTTAGTTCCACACTACAAGCCAATTATCATAGAAGATTAATTGTCTTTTAAGGTTAATTAAAAAAGAGGCTGGCTCATCTTATTTTGAGCCAGCCTCTTTTGCGTTTTTTTTATGAGTTGTGACTTGCAAGTCATTTCAAAAAAAACTTGCAGGTGGGGATTTTCAAATCAAAGTGTTGTTTGAAAAGAAAATATTCTAATAACTTCTCAGTGTTTACTTTTATTGTTCGTACAAATCAGTTAAGTCGGCATTTGAAATTTCACTCATCAATTGGGCTACTTTTTCGGTAATTGCCTTAAAGTATTTTTTGCCTTTTTCGGCTGTGGCTGACTTTGGATTACCAACACCTGTATCAGCTGATATTTTCGACCATTTGCGTTCTGTCCAAGCCCAACCTTCAGCAAACCCTCTTATTTTAAGTTTCTTCTCTACGCCATTTCCGGCTTCATCCAAGGGCAATACCAACTCAGGTTTTAAAAACAACATCAAGCTCGTTTCCATTTCGTCAGCATGGTCACCATCAAATTCAAAAAAATCCTTTTTGTTGAGTGCCTGAAACCAATTGCAGGTGCTGAGAAACATGTCGGGAAATTTCAATCCCAATTCCCTCAGCATCCACTTGAAATCATTCCCTCCATGACTATTTAAAATCAAGAGTTTCATAATTCCCTGACGGTTAAGTGTTTCGAGTACATCTGCTATAATGGCCAACTGCGTTGTTGGGTTGAGATTGATGTCAAGTTTTATATCAGCTTGCCCAGTATTTACTCCAAACGGAATAGCAGGCAATACAATTATATTGGCTCCTTTTTCGGTGGCTATGTGTGCCGCTTGTGCCGCTATGGCTTCCGCTTCAAACACATCGGTTCCATAAGGCAAATGAAAATTGTGTGCTTCAGTAGCACCCCATGGTAAAACCACCAAGTCAATTTGTTTCGATTGCATGGTTTTCCAGTTTGTTTCAGCTAATAAATGTTCTTGCATATTGTTGTTTTTATCGTGAATTTAGCACCTTCTGAGTAAACGTAGGTCATCTTTCTATTTCAATATCATACTTGTGTAGAAGTCCTAAAACTCCTGAAATTGAGAATTTTGCTTTCTTAATCCGGTTGGTTTCTGGGTCAATTGAATAGTTATATGAAGTCCGGAAATCTACTTTTTCAAGGATAGTTTGCTGAAAGACAGCTCGGGTCAAATTGCAATTGTCAAACACTGCACTTGTTAAGTCTGCTTCAGCAAAGTCTGTTTCTTGTAGTTGCGAATTTTTAAAAGCGGTCTTTTTAATTTTCGTCTTGTAAAACGATGAATGGTTTAGCTGGCAACCGTCAAACGAAAAGGAGAGTCCAAATTCGTTACAGGTATCGAAGCGAAGTCCTAACATTTTGCAGTCCTTAAATTTTACATCTCGAAATAAAGTCTTGTTTAGTTTCGCCAAACTCAAATTGCAATCAATAAAAGTGCAGTCTACGAACTTATATTCAGAAAGCTTACTATCGGCCAAATTGCAATTGTTGAAAGTACAGTTTTCATATTCAGCTTTTGTTAGTGAGTCGTTTTTATC
>JBBSCW010000071.1:0-11806 GCA_038249855.1 Bacteroidales bacterium | reverse complement strand
GGCATAATACTTACTGCGCGAATAAGCATTGTGATTGTCGGTATTCTTCCAATTTGTATGCTCATCAATGTAATTATTACCAACAGATTGACCACAAGCCGCAATTGAACTTACATAACAAAGTTTTGAGATATTATTTTGTAAAGCCAATTCTACTATGTTTTTAGTCCCTGAAACATTCGTATCCGTCATAGTTTCGGATCCCGATGACAAGGAAACTACAGCTGCACAATGATATACAATGTCAATATTGTGAAATGCCAACGCCAATGAATCTAATTCTAAAATATTAGCTTCTCTCCACTCTATTTTTTTGAGCAATTCATCTGCATCTGAACCATAGAAACTAAAAATCGTTTTCAATGCATCGATACTGCTTGTTTTGCGTCGAATTGCTACCACCTTGTCATGGGTTTGAAGCAAGTGCCACATTAAATGTCCACCAACCAAGCCAGTTGCACCTGTAACTAATATCATTTCTTTTGATTTTTTAAAATTGAAGTTCAAAAATACGGAAAGAAAACCGTATTTTTGCAAGCATTGCAATATATATAAAAATCAGCCTCCCAATTTTATGCAAAAAATATGCGTTTATTGTGCTTCGAGCACACAAATAAATCCAATTTATTTTGAACAAGCCAAGCGATTAGGCGAAATACTTGCCAATGAAAATATAGAATTAGTGTACGGCGGAGGTTCAATGGGACTGATGGGTGAAGTGGCAAATTCCGTATTGAATCATGGTGGAAAAGTGATTGGGGTTATTCCTCAGTTTATGTGCGATGAAAACTGGAATCACGACTCTTTAAGTAGTTTAATCATTACTGCATCCATGCACGAAAGGAAAGAAAAAATGGCGATGATGGCTGATGCTGTTGTAGCTTTGCCTGGAGGCTGCGGTACACTCGAAGAATTATTGGAAGTTATCACATGGAAACAATTGGGTATTTTCACTAAACCCATTATCATAGTGAACATCAACCATTATTACGATGCACTCATATTAATGCTTCAACAAGCTGTAAAGGAAAACTTTATGCGAGCAATACACTCAGAAATCTGGACCGTAGTCGAAAAAGCAGACGAAGTAATTGAAGCCATACATCAAGCACCAGTTTGGGATAATAGTGTAAGAAAATTCGCAGCCATATAATTATGCCTTCATTAGATTCAATACATATTAATTCTAGCGATACGATTGACTCAATTTCGGGATTGGCTCAACAGATGGACACCATACATACTGCTGATACCATTCAGTCAGTATTACCCGATACATTAATTACCGGTTTTTTGGGTGTTAATCACCCGTCACTACCTATCTCTGAAAACTGGGTTTTTGTAGCCTTGGTTGCGCTCTTTTCTATCATGGTCTTATCCATAATACTCTCAGCATCATGGTTGCCAAATTCTTTAAAAGTTTTTTTTCATTCAGGTAATAGACGGACCTATTTAGAGGAAAAAGCCACAAATATCTTGATTTCAAGACTTTTACTACTTCTTTTCAGTTCGTGCGCATTCTCACTGTATATTTATACGGTCAATTTTAACCTATATACTTCATTTAATGTAATTGGATTCCTTAATTATTTATCCTTGACATTGGCTTTCTTAATCCTCAAATACATTTTGTTTCAATTCTTAGGTTATGTTTTTATAAAAAAAACGGCTTTAAAAAACACTATAAACAGCTATTTTAACTTAGTTATATACCTAGGATTGCTAATTTTTCCTTTACTCATACTTAAAATTTATAGTACAGTCAGTTTAGACATTTATACCGACACCGTTTCATTGATTATTGCCCTACTTGCTGCAATAATTATGATAATTAAACTTATTCAAATCTTTTTACTCAAAAGTATAGCTTCCTTTTATTTATTGTTGTATCTTTGCACCCTCGAAATTTTGCCTTTAATTTTACTATTTCAGGCTTATAGAGTTATATAAAAGGTTGAACAATAAACAATGTTATCACTTTGAAAATTAAGAACATATTGGTTTCGCAACCTCAGCCAACCAGCGAAAAATCACCCTATTTTGACATAAGCGAAAGACACAATGTAAAAATTGAATTTCGTCCACTTATTAAAGTAGAGCCCATCTCAGCAAAGGATTTCAGAACTCAACGGGTAACAATACTTGATTATACAGCAATTATTTTCAATGCTCGTCATGGTATTGATCATTTTTTTCGGTTGTGCGAGGAGTTAAGAATTACCATACCTGAAACCATGAAGTATTTTTGTGTTTCGGAAACTGTGGCTGTTTACCTTCAGCATTATATACATTATAGGAAACGTAAAGTTTTTTTCGGTAATACTGGAAAAATGAGTGAGCTGGTAGTTATCATGAACAAACATGATGACGAAAAATACCTGCTAATCACCTCTGATGTACAAAATGAGGAAACTTTGTCGGCTCTCGATAAATCGAAGATAACCTACAGCAAAGCCAGCATGTACAAAACGGTAAGTAATGATTTTACTGCAGACGAAGAATTCAATTATGATATGATTTTATTTTTTAGTCCAATAGGAGTAAATTCACTACTAAAAAACTTCCCTGATTTTAAGCAGGATAAGATTTTCATTGGATCTTATGGATCAACTACTGCACAAGCTGTTCGCGATGCAAATCTGCGTTTGGATCTTGAAGCTCCTGTTCCTGGCGTAGCATCCATGACTATGGCCTTGGACAATTTCTTGAAAGAACACTTTAAAAAGAACAGAAAATAAACCACAGGAATATTATTGAGGGCAATCCCAAAAGTATCGGAGTTTTTCCTTACTTTTGGGATTGTTTTTTATAGGTAGTTTACATTCAACCAAACTGTTTTTTTTGATATATACAACGAGTTTGTAAATCTGATATGTTGATTTGTAAGGGAATTGATAATTTTTGTCTTAATTCTTAATTCTTGGCTCTTGGCTCTTGAATCTTAACTCTTATCTCTTATCTCTTATCTCTTAACTCTTCATCACTCTAACAAAGCAACCCGTGACTGAAAAAAAATTTATATTTCCTAAAAAAGAACATTTATGCGGCGAAATTCGTATAAACAAACTGTTTGTCGAAGGAAGTGCATTTATTGTTTATCCCCTGCGTGTGGTTTATCAGGTTAGCAATGAAAAATCAGATGTTCCTGTGAATGTAATGGTTGCTGTACCTAAAAAGCGATTCAAAAGAGCAGTAAAAAGGAATCGACTGAAAAGACTTATGCGTGAATCATATCGGTTGAATAAAAGTATATTAACTGAAAAATGTATTGAAAAGAACATAAATATACAAATTGCGTTTAATTATGTAGCTGACCTCGAACTCGATTTTAAAACAATCGAGATAAAAATGAAGACGGCAATAACAAAAATATGCGCATTTTTAGAAACTGGAGAAAAAGGAAACAAATGA
Organism: Bacteroidales bacterium; assembly: GCA_038249855.1. Taxonomy (GTDB): domain Bacteria; phylum Bacteroidota; class Bacteroidia; order Bacteroidales; family Paludibacteraceae; genus Paludibacter. Next base: position 8,395 of record JBBSCW010000071.1, on the reverse strand, counting down.
TTATACAAAAAATACAGCAATTGTTACGGCACATTATTTTGCTTCCAGTATATTTATATCGCTATAGTATTTCACCACTTATGCCGGCACGATGCAGATATACTCCCACTTGCTCGCAATATACGGTAGAAGCTGTGATGAAATATGGAATTTTCAAGGGCGGTTGGATGTCAATTAAAAGAATAGTCAGTTGCAATCCTTGGGGCGGACATGGTTACGACCCAGTACCTTAATCATAAACCGTTTTGCTCATATTTGCTTATAAGTTAGATTCTTCGTATCTTTATAACCCAATTTTTATAACAATAAACCAATTTTGAGAGTGAAGTATTCAATCAGAAATATCGTGTTAGCGCCATTCACTGTATTGTATTCACTCATTACACTGACTCGTAATTTGCTGTATGACATAGGACTGCTAAAATCTACTAGTACTAAAATTCCGACTATTTCAGTAGGAAATTTGGCTGTGGGTGGTACAGGTAAAACTCCACATATAGAATACCTGGTCGACTTACTAAAAAAAGACTTGAATGTGGCGGTTTTGAGTAGAGGGTATAAAAGGAAAACCAAGGGCTTCGTATTGGCTACTAACAAGGAAAATAGCCACGATATAGGAGATGAGCCTTACCAGATTTACCGAAAAAATCCTGATATAATTGTGGCCGTTGACGAAAAGAGGGTGCATGGTGTTAGTAAATTGTGTCGTTTATATCCTAATCTGGATATTATATTACTCGACGATGCTTTTCAACATAGGCAAATAAAGGCAGGTTTATCAATTCTACTGACAGATTATTCACACCTTTATACTCGCGATTATCATTTGCCTTCGGGAAACTTGCGAGAAAGTAAAAATGGAAGTCGTAGGGCTGATATATTGATAGTTACAAAATGTCCTGCCCGCATGTCGGTTCCCAACAAAAAACAGTTGGAAGTGGAGTTGAACATTGCAGCGCATCAAAGCTTGTTTTTTTCGAGCTACCAATATGGTGATATTTCGCCTGTTTTTGAAAATAATGAAGTGAAACATTGGAAGCTTAAAGAATTAAGTGATTCAAATATCGGAATTTTGGCTTTGGCAGGAATTGTGTATCCAGGGGCTTTTTTGAAGCATCTACAGAAATTTTCAGCAACTTCCGAAGGTTTATTTTTCCCCGATCACCATTCATTTCAGGAGAAAGATATTCAAACGGTAATAGAAAAATTCAACAATTTAAAATCGAATGACAGCATCATTATCGTTACCGAAAAAGACGCTGCACGAATCGAGTCGAATCCAAAAGCTTGGGAAATGCTACAATCAAAACTATACAAATTACCCATTAAAGTAAAAATTCTAAATAACGAAGATCTGTTAATAAAAAAAATATATGATTATGCAGGAAATAATTCAAGAAACAACTGACTTTTTGAAGTCAACTATTAATTCCAGACCCAAAGTAGGAATAATTCTTGGTACAGGATTAGGGAATTTAGTTACACAAATTACCGATAAGCAAGAGATTCCTTACGAAACTATTCCAAACTTTCCCGTTTCGACCGTGGAAGGACATAGCGGGAAACTCATCATCGGGAAATTGGGTAATAAAGAAGTGATGGCTATGCAAGGCCGGTTTCACTACTACGAAGGCTACGACATGAAAGCTGTAACTTTTCCAGTCAGGGTGATGAAAGCATTTGGCATCGAAACATTGATTGTTTCTAACGCATCAGGTGGTGTCAATCCCGAGTTTGAAATTGGTGATTTGATGATTATAAACGACCACATTAATTTGTTCCCTGAACATCCGTTGAGAGGGAAAAATGACGCAACTATGGGACCTCGCTTCCCCGATATGAGTGAAGCTTATTCGGTCGAATTGATTAACAAAGCAAAAGCCATAGCTCAGAAAAACAAGATTAAAGTGGTAGAAGGAGTATATGTAGGTACCACTGGACCTACTTTTGAAACTCCTGCCGAATATAAATACTTCCGAGTAATAGGTGGCGATGCCGTAGGGATGAGTACCGTGCCTGAAGTAATTGTAGCCAACCACGCAGGTATGCAGTGTTTTGGTATGTCCATCATTACCGATTTAGGCGTTCCGGGCAAAATAGTAGAAGTTACGCACGAGGAAGTACAAGAAATAGGCAACAAAGTTCAACCTTTGATGACGCTGATAATGAAAGAATTAGTAAATAGCCTGTAAAAGAAGAATTTACAGTTTTTCTGATTTGCAATTTATAATTTTAGAGTTGCTTGCATCTATTATATCAATGTAATATCTTACAATATTTCATTGTAGTTACAAACTTAACAATTAGGGTTTATTGATGAGAAATCGTCAATAAACCCTTTTTTTTTTCGGTATAGGCGGAGGCAATAAAATACAAACTAATAAGGCTTTAGCCAAATTCCGCCTATCCTTATCTTTAATTATATCAGTTATTTATCTAATTTGGCTGAAGCCCTTTGTCTATTATAATCTTCTATCCCTCCAACTAAAGTTGGAGGCAATTGAAGTTAAAACTCTGCGCTCTAAGCGCCTATACCAGTAAAATTATTTCAAAATTTTCTCGTACGCATTAGGCGTATTGAGTATTTCGATGGCCTTTTGTAGCGATTCGTTCTCGGCATCAATCACCTTATAATACTCATTCATTGTCCATAAATCACGGGCAACTAATGCCTTGATCTGCAATTTCATTAATGGTTTTGCCAAATCAAATTGTTCCTGATTAAATTCAATTTTAACTTTTTCGCCCTCAGCTTTGAGTTGATTTAAAATCTCATTGCTTACTTCATAAGCTTTGTCAAACTTTTCAAATTTTGAGTACTTCTTACTTAATTCTTTTCTGTTTTTGTCAACATATTGAAATGTTACTTTATTCAGAATTCCACGTGCTACTATTTTGCGATGGTAATCTGTGTAGCGTGTGGTATCAAATGGCACAAAAATATCGGGCATGATGCCTCCACCTCCGTAAACGGTACGTTTGAGTTGTAAGGTTTCATATTGAAGTGAATCTGGAAAATGAATACTGTCGGCATGTAATAACTCACCATGTTTGAAGCGATTAAGCAAATCTTTTTCGTATTTGTCTACTCCATCTTTGTAGGGTTTTTGTATGCAACGACCAGTAGGTGTGTAATATCGGGCAGTTGTAAGTCGTAACATCGAACCATCCACCAAAGGTAATTGTCTTTGAACTAATCCTTTGCCAAATGTGCGTCTGCCGAGAACTATTCCCCTGTCCCAATCTTGAATGGCACCCGAAACAATTTCGCTGGCTGAGGCAGAATACTCATCTACCAACACAATCAATTTTTCTTTTTCAAAGTTTCCTTGTGCAGTAGCAGTCATTACGCTTTTAGGTTGATTTAAACCTTGCGTATACACAATCAATTTATCCTTGCCTAAAAACTCATCGGCCAATTGGTAGGCAGCATTCAAATAACCTCCACCATTCCCTTGCAGACTAAGAATCAAGTGCTTCATACCCTCTTTTTTGAGTTTTTGGAGTGCTTTTTGAAATTCTTCAACCGTAGTAGCGCCAAAATTATTGATTCTAATATATCCTATGTCTTTTCCTATCAGGTAATTAGCATCAATGCTGTAAATTGGAATTTTATCGCGAGTAATTACGAAATCCATCAAAAAGGGATTTTGCCCACGTTTTATTTTGACGATAACTTCTGTTCCTTTAGGTCCACGAAGTTTTTTCATAATGTCTGAATTCTGAACCTTAACACCAGCAATCAATTCATCACCAATATAAATAATTCTATCGCCAGCTTGCACGCCCACTTTTTCGGCAGGGGCGCCAGCTATGGTTTGCACTACCAATAAAGTGTCTTCAAGTAGCTGAAATTGAATGCCAACTCCTTCAAAACTACCTTCTAAAGGTTCATTTACCCGTTCCACTTCTTCGCGGGGAATGTAGGATGAGTGGGGGTCTAAGTCCTTTAGCATGGCTACTATGGAACTTTCCACTAATTTTTTCTCACTCACCGTGTCTACATATAGATTGGTAATAGCCGACAAAGCATTTGATAATTTCCTCAGTTGTAAAGAACTTGTTATTTGTGAATGTGAAAGTAGAGTTAAACTGCCTAAAATCAGCAATATGGATAGTCTTTTCATGGATTTATTTTTAAAGACCGCAAATTTACAAAAAAATAAAGGAGTTTGACAGCTGAAAAGCTTGTTAGTAGTAAAATGATAGAGCAGTTTAACATACATAAAGTTTTAATAACCTGCATGCTGCATTAAGCTCCTTGGGTAAACAATTCTTAATGCTTGCAATTTCCTTATAAATTGTCATTATATCTACCGAGCTTGTATCGGTTTCTATACAGATATTTTCTAGAGGTGTAGTTTCTACGCTCATTAAATTGTATTTTTCACCAAATGATAATGAAAAGCCATGGGCGACGAGCTGTTTTGCAAGTTGTGGTTTGCTCCTAAATCCATGGATTATCCAATCTTGAGTGGGTCGTAACATTTTCTTCATGGATATTATTTCGTTGAAACAAGCTACACAATGAATGATTAATGGCTTTTGGTGTTTCTCAGATATTTGAACTTGTCGTTCGAGATAATAAGATTGCTCCTTAAGTCCGGCCTTGCTGTTCTTATCTAATCCACATTCACCAATGGCTTTAACTGCATCATTAGCAGCCCAATAATCTAACATTTCAAAAGCATTTGAATTTGTTTCGTGGACTTCCCATGGATGAATTCCAATAGAGTAGTACTGAAATTTATTTGACAGGTCTAAATTGCCAATTTCTGAAATGCTCAGATTCTTTATGGCTAAAACATTATCTCTATACGGATTATGCGTATGAACGTCAATATATATTGTCATAAAATATTTATATGAAGACGAATTATAACTTAGGATATGAATCTCTCCAATTATTTTTACATAGAAATTCTAAAAGAATATAGCTCAATCGAAAATTATTCTACAAAACTAATTAAATTCATCGGAAAATAGTAACTTTGCAGCCCATTTATTACCTTGTTAAAACAATAATAATCAAAACATTAATAAAAAAGATAAATATGACAGAATTATTTAGCAGTTTAAAGTATAAAGTAGCAGATATAGCATTGGCCGATTATGGTCGTAAAGAAATAGAGTTAGCCGAAAAAGAAATGCCGGGTTTAATGGCATTGCGTGCAAAACATGGAGCTGAAAAACCTTTGAAAGGTGCTCGCATCATGGGTTCGCTCCACATGACAATACAAACTGCCGTACTTATTGAAACTTTGGTTGAACTAGGAGCAGACGTTCGTTGGTGTAGTTGTAATATCTATTCTACTCAGGATCATGCTGCTGCTGCAATTGCTGCAACTGGTGTTCCGGTTTTTGCCTGGAAAGGTGAAACCTTAGAAGAATACTGGTGGTGTACCTTACAAGCATTGATCTTTGACGGACATCAAGGACCAACTCTGATTGTGGATGATGGAGGTGATGCAACGATGATGATTCATGTGGGTGTTGCTGCCGAAAAAGAGGCTTCAATACTCGATAAAGTGGTGGAAGGCGAAGATGAACGTTTGCTTTATGCTATTTTGAAAAACGTATTGAAGGAAGATAACGGAATTTGGAACAGAATGACTCCTGGAATTCGTGGAGTGTCGGAAGAAACTACTACCGGTGTACATCGATTGTACCAAATGCTCGAAGAAGGTTCATTACTTTTCCCCGCTTTCAATGTAAATGACTCTGTTACAAAATCGAAATTCGATAATTTATATGGCTGTCGTGAATCTTTGGCCGATGGTATCAAACGGGCAACCGATGTGATGCTTGCCGGAAAAGTGGTTGTGGTTTGTGGTTATGGCGATGTGGGCAAAGGTTGTGCTAAGTCGATGTTGGCTTATGGTGCTCGTGTAATCGTTACCGAAATTGATCCAATTTGTGCTTTACAAGCTTCGATGGAAGGTTTTAAAGTTACTACAATTGAAGATGCTTTATGCGAAGGAAACTTGTATGTTACCACTACTGGAAACAAAGACATTATCCGCATTGATCATATCGAAAAAATGAAAGATGGCGCTATTATTTGCAATATCGGACATTTCGACAATGAAATTCAGGTTGAAAAACTTAAAAAGTATCCAGGTATTGAATTGGTGAACATTAAACCTCAAGTGGATAAATATGTATTCCCTGACGGACATAGCGTATTGCTTTTAGCTGACGGTCGCTTAGTTAATTTAGGTTGTGCCACAGGTCATCCTTCATTTGTAATGAGTAATTCGTTTACCAATCAAACACTGGCTCAAATCGAACTTTTCACCAAAGATTATCCTGTGGATGTATATCGTTTGCCTAAACATTTGGACGAAGAAGTTGCTCGATTACATCTTGATCAATTAGGTGTGAAATTGACAGTTCTTACTCCCGAACAAGCTTCCTATATAGGTGTAGCTGCCGAAGGTCCTTACAAGCCAGAGCATTATAGATATTAAGCAGTTACGAGTAGATAAGTAAACAAGTAAACGCCCTAGCGGGAGTTGATAAAAGGCGAAGACAAAAAGCTATTTAGAAAACTTTGTTTAAAAGTGTAATTTAATAAAAAACCGATTGTTTTGCGTTAGCAAATCAGTCGGTTTTTCTTAATATGAGAGAAAATAACAGCAAAAGACAAATAGGAAAATAGGAAACAAGTTAAAAAATTAACGAGAAACGAACCCTGAACGCTAATGGAGCTTGCGACATCCCGTAAAGCGGGAACACAGAACTTTCCAAATCACAAACTCTTCAAATCTTACTCGTCTCTCCACCTTTTCGTTAAGTCTTCGAACGCATCTATCCGTCTATCTCTAAAAAATGGCCACATTCTGCGTACTTCTTCAGAACGATTCAAGTCTATTTCGAGGATGATATTTTCATCGTTTTTAGCTGATGCTTGGTGAATCAATTCACCCTGAGGTCCTGAAATAAAGCTATTACCCCAGAATTGAATTCCATTTGTAATTTCAGATGGATCAGCTTCGTATCCAGTTCTATTGCATGCAAGTACATGTAGTCCATTGGCCACCGAATGTCCACGTTGTACCGTAATCCAAGCATTGAGTTGACGCTGTTTTTCTTCATCTGTGTCTGTGCTTTCCCAACCAATAGCCGTAGGATAAATCAATAATTCAGCACCGGCCATGGCCATGAGTCGGGCAGCCTCAGGATACCATTGATCCCAACAAACTAAAATTCCAAGTTTCCCAATCGAAGTTTGGATAGGTTCAAAACCTAAATCGCCGGGCGTAAAATAAAATTTCTCGTAGTAAGCCGGATCGTCTGGTATATGCATTTTGCGGTATTTTCCAGCTATGGAACCATCTATTTCAATCACTACTGCAGTATTGTGATAAATACCGGCAGCTCGTTTTTCGAATAGTGATAAAACAATTAGTACATTCAGTTCCTTCGCTAGTTTTCCAAAATAATCAGTGGAGAATCCCGGAATAGTTTCAGCTTGTTCAAAAACATCAGGATGCTCAGTTTGACAAAAGTATAATCCGTTGTGAAGTTCTTGTAAAACAACAAGTTCTGCCCCTTGGCCAGCACAAGCACGAATGTTTTGATTCAACTTTGCCAGGTTTTCATTTCGGTTTGCCGTGTTTGATTGTTGTATAAGTGCTATTTTCATGTTAATCATTTTAGTGTTTCAGTAGAGTTTATATAAGTTGAAATTTTATCGACCCCCCAACCCCCAAATGGGGGAGAAAGAGTGATATTTGCATATTCTAAAAATAAAAATTTTGGTCTTAAAGCCCCCATTTGGGGGTTTGGGGGTCAAAAGCAAAATCAATAAAACTAAGCAATCGTATTAAATATCCCAACTTATTTAATGTCTATATTAAAAAAAGTCTTTTTTTAGGCGATTTTGTTCAAATTTAATTTAGAATCAGTCAAAGAGTGAAGGAGTTATATTGTCATTCAAAGAGTATTTTGGAGGTTTTGAGGAATCTGCTTTAACATTGGGATTCTTCTTTAAAAAATCAGTCAATTTCCGACTTTCCCAGTCCAATCTTAATGCCAACATTATTTCTTTTGAAGTATATTCGCCTTTGCTCAACAAACTATGTATTTCCGTTTCAATATTACGACTATCAGGATAAGTTGAGATTGGTTCATTGGCTAAATCAGTAGTTGTAAGTTCAAATAAATTGCCAATAGCAGGAGTTTTATTTTCAATAGGTTGTCCACTCATTGATAAGGGAATAGCACCAAACTCAACCAACTTTAGATTCGCATTTTTCTCTTTCGGTTCGGGCATGCGCACATATATTTTGCGGTGGCGTTTCAAGCCTTCCAATGCACCTTCCCAAGTTCCTCCTTTATTCTCCGACTCGGCTACATAAATTTCTTTGGCAAGTCCATATATATAATTGTT
>JBBSCW010000070.1:0-11829 GCA_038249855.1 Bacteroidales bacterium | reverse complement strand
TCTTTGTATAATAAATAGTATAAAGCACTTAAAACAATCCATTTAAAAATTAAAATAGCCTCCAACAACAGTTTTTCCCATCATTTATAATCAGAATGTAAAATGATGGAACAATTTCAGAAATACTATAGCTTCTAGAACATTAATTTTGATGTGATAATAATTAATTAATTTTAAAAATTTACAGTTATGAAAAAGAAACTTTACTCAATGAGAGCCTTTTTGGCAGGTTTTGTATTATTTATGATTTATGGTACGTTAGTAGCTCAGAATTATGCATTTAAGTGTAATTTTGATGTTCCAAGTGGACAAGAAGTCTTTCCAGTTACGCTGACTAAAGCCACAGCTGCGGTCAGCGATGGATTGTTAAAAGTTACGCTGGATGGAACTTCAGTTAATCCACAGTTTACAAGCAAAGATCTTTTGACTTTGGCAGCTAGTACAACGACTTATAAGTACTTAAACATTCGTATGAAAAACAGTACTAGCGGTGTTAATTTTAAGGTTTTATGGTTGACTAGTTTAAAACCAGGCACTTATTCGCAGAAGATTTTCAACAACTCAATAGCTGCTAATGATGCAGATTTCGTGAATTATTCTTTTGATCTCACCGATGCTAATTATACAGGAGATGTAAAGCTATTTAGAATTGATTGTCCTATAAACGGACCAACTACAGGTTTTGTGGAATATGATTGGATTGGTTTGGCGGATGAACCTCTATCTACTGGTATAAAGTCTGAAACAACAAATCCATCACTTTCGATTTATCCAATACCTGCATCAAATGAATTAAATGTATCTTGCGAATCAGGTCTATCTAAAATACAAGTTTTAGATCTATCTGGAAAATTGATTAAAGAAGTATCAGGAGGTTCTAAATCAATAACATTAAATATTGAGGATCAGTCAAAGGGAATTTATTTTATAAAGGTAACTGACCTGAATGACAAAAGCATTTATTCAAAATTTGTGAAGCAATAATTAGTTCCACATCTTGTAAAGGTTATCGTGAAAAACACTTGTTGTGGTCAATTACCTACACCGAACAGTTGAAATATCAGCAGATCGGAGTAAGTTATCAAAATCTGGAATTGATTCCTAAAAAATTAGTTGACAAATGTAAAAATTTGAATCGGTGTAAGTTTCAACTCACACCGATTTTTTTTGACAATTGAGCAAAAAGTTATGGATTAATATCAAAAAAGACACTATCAAAAAACAAAGATAAAATATCTTTGTCATCAGACTTTAATCAATTATTATAAATCAATTACGCCCTAAAAAAATGAATTCTAAAACGCTTTATCAAACTATCAAAACACTTTGTCTAATTGTGTTTTTGTTACAATGTGAACTCCAGTTTACCCACGCAGTCACTAAAAGAGAGACAACATTCACACAAATTGAATCTGGATTTAGAGCTATTCCCGATTCGATGCAAACCAGTATATATTGGTACTGGATGTCGGATAATATCTCAAAAGAAGGGGTAGTAAAAGATTTAAAAGCAATGAAAAGCGTTGGTATCAATCGCGCCTTCATTGGCAATATTGGTGGTCAAGGTGTTCCTTATGGCAAAGTAAAAATTTTTACTCCAGAGTGGTGGGATATTTTGCATACAGCTTTGAAAACTGCCACCGAACTGAATATTGAAATTGGGATTTTCAACAGTCCAGGTTGGAGCCAATCCGGCGGTCCATGGGTAAAAAAGGAACAATCGATGCGATTTTTAAATTCATCGGAAATAAAAGTTTCTGGTCCACAAAAATTCAACCGCAAACTTGTAGCACCAAACAATCATTTTCAAAGAGTGAGTGTAATTGCCTATAAAGCACCCGCCAGTTTTGAAAAAACATATCGCACATTAAATCCCAAAGTAAGTTCAGTACCCATGATAGAGGGATTAGAAAAATTGGTAGATGGCGATACTTCCACCATTGCTATCCTGAAGAATAACAATCCAATATCAATTACTTTTGAAACTAAAAAAAAGGCTACTGTTCGTAGTATCATCATTCAGGCTGCCAATAAAAAAATAAGACCAAAGGGTGAAGCCCCTGCAAGAGATGGTATTAAAGCAATGGCTGAACTATTTGTAAAAGATGGTTTGAATTTCCGCTCGCTAAATAAATTTGAAATTAATCGTAGTAATTTCAGTTTGAATGTTGGTTTTGAACCGAATGCACCAATCGTTATTGCATTACCCGAAACTCAATCAACAACATACAAGTTGGTAATAACCGACATTACAATGGTTGGAGCTTTGGCTGAAATTGAGCTTTCGGAGCATCCAAAATTGGAACGCTATCCCGAAAAATCATTGGCTAAAATGTTTCAAACTCCCCTACCTTATTGGAAAGATTATATGTGGGAAGCACAACCCGAAATTTCAAAAGACATTACTATAGATCCTACAACTGTAATTGATATTACAAAAAACTTATCAGCAGATGGCATTTTAAATTGGTCGGTGCCAAAAGGGAATTGGGTAATTATGCAAACGGGTATGACAACCACTGGAGTTACAAACGGACCTGCTTCGCCCGAAGCAACTGGTTTGGAAACCGATAAAATGAATAAAAAGCATATAGCTGCACATTTCGATGCTTTTTTAGGTGAAATAATTCGTCGCATACCAGCTGCCGACCGCAAAACATGGAAAGTGGTGGTTCAAGATAGTTACGAAACTGGAGGTCAAAACTGGACTGATGGATTGATAGACGAATTTACAGTTAAATACGGCTATAATCCGGTTCCTTTTATGCCTGTTTTGAAAGGAAATATAGTAGGAAGTACCAATCAGTCTGACCGTTTTCTTTGGGATTTACGTCGCCTTGTTGCCGATAAGGTATCTTATGATTATGTAGCCGGATTGCGTGAAGTGAGCCATAGAAACGGGCTTACTACTTGGTTAGAAAATTACGGACATTGGGGATTTCCGGGTGAATTCTTGCAATACGGTGGACAATCTGACGAGATTGGCGGCGAATTTTGGAGCGAAGGTGAATTAGGAAATATTGAAAACCGAGCAGCTTCATCTTGTGCACATATTTATGGAAAAACAAAAGTTTCGGCAGAATCATTTACCTGTGGAGGAAAAGCCTACTCGCGTCATCCGGCAACTATGAAACAACGTGGCGATCGTTTTTTCACCGAAGGAATCAACAACACTTTATTACATTTATTCATTCAGCAGCCCGACGAACGTCAACCTGGTATCAATGCTGGATTTAGTAATGAATTTAACCGTCATAACACATGGTTCAATTACATGGATATGTTTGTGCAGTACTTGAAACGAACTAATTTCATGCTTCAACAAGGAAATTACGTTGCTGATGTGGCTTATTTCATTGGTGAAGATGTGCCAAAAATGACGGGAGTTTGTGATCCAGCATTGCCGCAAGGCTATTCGTTCGATTACATCAATGCTGAAGTTATTTAAACACGTGTAAGTGTAAAAAATGGAAAGCTTGTCTTACCTGATGGAATGACTTACAGTATATTGGTATTACCAAAAATTGAAACTATGCGTCCTGAATTATTGACTAAAATTAAAGAATTGGTAATGCAGGGAGCTGTGGTATTAGGACCAAAACCTAAATACTCACCGAGTATGCAAGGCTTTCCGACAGCCGATAAACAATTACAAAAAATGGCAGATGAGCTGTGGGGAAAAGTGGACGGAATAACTCTGAAATCCGCCAAAGTAGGAAAAGGAATGATACTTTCGGGTATGGAAATGCAAGAAGCCCTCGATTTTATTGGAGTTGTGCCCGATTGTAAATTCGCCAAAAAAGATTCTACTTTATTTATACACAGAACAGTTGCCGAAGGTGAAATTTATTTTATATCAAATCAAACAAACAATACAATCAGCATTTATCCAGAATTTAGAGTTTCAGGCAAAAGTCCTGAGTTATGGAGTTCGGTTTCTGCCACTAAACGCAATTTACCAGCTTATAAGCAAACTAAAAACACGACTACTGTACCTCTAAAACTGGAAGCTTACGAAAGTCAGTTTATTGTTTTCAGAAAAAACGCAAACAATGCTGCAAGCTTTGAGTTATCAGCCAATTTCCCCGAAGGAAAAACAATAGCTGATTTAAACGCAAACTGGACAGTAAGTTTCGACAATATTAAACGTGGACCAAAAAATCCAGTTGAATTCAAAAGCCTTATCGACTGGACTCTAGCTGAAAATGATAGCATTAAATATTTTTCAGGGACTGCTATATACAAAAAAGTAGTAAATTTGACAGATGTTCAATTGGATAAAAAATTAGTTTTAAACCTTGGTTCGCTTACTTCTATGGCAAAAGTAAAAGTAAACGGACAGGATGTAGGTGGTGTGTGGACTGCTCCTTGGCAAGTAGATATTAGCTCGGCGGTTAAGTTGGGTAACAATCTAATCGAAATCTCTGTGGTTAACAATTGGATGAACCGTTTGATTGGTGACCTTAAAATTCCAGTTGACAAACGACCTACTTGGAGTCCAGTAATTCCGTACAAAACAGACAGTCCTTTACAACCATCGGGATTATTTGGACCGGTAACTATATCACAAATCCATAAATAAAACTTTATGAAATCTAACTATTTATCATCGCTGTTGCCAGGATTTACTTTGTCAGCAACTTTTTTGGTCGGAAGCTTAAATGCTTTTGCTATAAAACCTTCGGTAAAAAGTGAAAAAATAGAAAAACCCAATGTCTTATTTATAGTTATCGATGATTTGAACGACTGGGTGGGATGCCTTGGTGGCCATCCGCAGGCAATTACCCCTAACATGGATCGATTGGCTGCACGAGGTGTGGTGTTTAGCAATGCTCATGTACAAGCACCACTAAGTAACCCATCCCGTGCAAGCGTTCTAACAGGCATGCGACCATCAAGTACAGGTATTTATGGTCTTGCTCCAGGCATCAGAGCAGTTGATGCAACCAAAGGCTGTGTTTCACTGCCACAATACTTTCATCAGCAAGGATATTTTACAGTAGGATTCGGTAAAGTTTTCCACGATGGCTCAATTCCTAAGGAGCTTCAAAAAAATGAGTTAGATATTTGGGGTCCAGCGCCCAGCATTCCTACTCCTGAGAAAAAGTTTGTCGAGACTCCGAGTACTCTGAAAGGAGTGGATTGGGGAATTTTCCCTGAAAATGACTGCGATCAGGCTGACTGGAAAACAGCCGACAATGCTATTGAGCAGTTAAAATCAATATCAAAGAATAAACCATTCTTTTTGGCGGCAGGATTCAGGTTGCCACACGTACCCTGTTTTGCTTCTCAGAAATGGTTCGATTTGTATCCTTCGGAAAATGAAATAAAACTTCCTGCATATTTGGAAAATGATCGAGAGGATGTTCCGTTTTTCTCCTGGTATCTGCATTGGGAATTACCAGAACCAAGACTTTCATGGTTGAAAAAATCCAATCAGTGGAAAAATCTAGTGCGTTCATATCTAGCCAGCACCACTTTTATGGACAGCCAAATTGGACGCTTGCTCGACGCTTTGGATGCTTCGGGTGAAGCAAATAATACGGTGATTGTATTGTGGTCAGATAATGGTTGGCACCTGGGCGAGAAAGGTATTTCTGGTAAAAATTCACTTTGGAAACCGTCAACCCGTGTTCCTTTGATTTTTGCAGGTCCGGGAGTTAAATCAGGTGGACGCTGCACACAACCAGCTGAATTACTCGACATTTATCCAACTTTGCTCGATCTTTGCGGACTTCCAGCCAATGCTAAAATTGAAGGACATAGTTTGAAACCTCAATTAAAAAACCTGAATTCAAAACGCAAATGGCCAGCCATTACTACAGCAAATCAAAATAACCATGCTATTGTAACCGACAAATATCGGTTTATTCAATATGCTGACGCTTCTCAAGAGCTTTACAACATACAGAATGATCCCAATGAATGGATTAATCTGGCTTCACTTGCAAATTACAAAACAATAATTACCGATTTAAAAAAGTGGCTACCCAAAGTTAATCTTCCGCTCGCTCCCGGAAGTGCCAATCGGATTCTGGAACAAAAGAAAGATGGCTGGTACTGGGAAGGAAAAAAAATTAAGAATGAAGAGCTGATAGACTGATAATTATCGAAAATTGAAATAGAACTTGAATTAAAGAAAGTAAAAAACAAAGATGAAAAAATACGTATTTATATTAGTATTGTTGTTAACTTTTAAAAGTTTGATAGCACAAAATCCAATTTGCCCACCGGGACTAAACATCGCTGATCCTAGCGCTCGTGTTTGGAAAGATGGAAAATTATATGTCTATGGTTCGCGCGATGAAAGTATGAACTACTATTGTTCGTATGACCATTGGGTGCTTTCGACTTCCGATTTGATTCATTGGGAATATACCCCCAATATATTTGCATCGAAAGGTACAAATGATCAAGTTCCTTACAATGACAAGCTTTTATTTGCACCAGATTGTATGTATAAAAATGGAACCTATTTTCTCTATTATTGCCAGCCTGGAGGTATTGAAGGAGTTGCTACAAGCAAATCGCCCATTGGTCCATTTAGCAATGCGAAAGAGATTTATTTGAAAAAAAGAAATCAGATTGACCCAGCGGTCTTTGTTGATGATGATGGACAGGCTTATTATATGTGGGGGCAATTTCAGGCGAAAATAGCCAAGCTGAAACCCAACATGACTGAACTTGACACAACAACCATTGTAGATAATTTGGTCACAGAAAAAGAGCATTTCTTCCACGAAGGCGGTTATATGGTGAAGCGGAACAGCATATATTATTTCGTTTATGCACACATGGGACGTAAAGGAATGCCTACCTGCATTGGCTATTCCACTTCAAAATCGCCACTTGGGCCTTTCAAATACGGAGGTGTAATTGTCGACAATGATGGTTGTGACCCTACAAACTGGAACAATCACGGCTCAATTGTAGAATTTAAAGGACAGTGGTACGTTTTTTATCATCGTACGACCAATGGCGTAATAAATTCGCGTAAAGCCTGTATCGAACCTATATTTTTCAACAAAGATGGAAGTATCAACGAAGTGGAAATGACTTCACAGGGTGCAGGAAAGCCACTTGATGCTTTCTCGAAGATTGAAGCAGAACGTACTTGTTTACTATTTGGAAATGTGCGAATTGAATCTTATAGTTTGGACCAGACAAATCCATTGAATCCTACAAATAACGACCAACTTGGAAGAATCAAAAATAAAGATTGGGCAGCTTATAAATATATTAATTTTGGTGCTGGATTAAAAAAGGTGAGCGTATGTGTTGCATCAGGTGCAAAAGCAGGCAAAATTCAATTTAAAACAGATAATGTGTGGGGTGGAGCTATTGGCACACTTGAAATTCCGGGAGGTGGAGATGGAAAAACTTGGACCGTCCTTACAACAGATATAAAATCAACCGCAGGAGTTCATTCTTTATTTCTTAATTTTATAGCCACTGAAAATGAGTCGTTTAATGTGGATTGGTTTAAATTCAAAAACTAAAGCTCTTACAAAAAACAATCGCTAAGAAAAAAGTTAAAAATACATCAATAAAGTATATTAATTATGATAATGAAAAGACTAACACATATAGCCGTATTTATTATGTTCTGCTTGATGAACACAAATAATATAAATGGTCAGGCTCTAAAATATGGAGCATATCCAAAGGAATTAAAACCCTCAGAGATTGTAAAGTCGATAAACAAAGCAATATCGAAATACGAGTATAATAGTAACAATTTATCATCAGAATCAAAAACAATATTGGTTGAGAGTTTAACACTATTGACTGAACTTACTCAAGACAAACGTTATTTATCTCTTGCCGATAAAATTAATGCGATAAGTGTAACTAATGAAAAAATGGACTTTACAAGAGTTCAAAAAAATCAATTTGATACTTATCAGGAAATTTCTAGTTTGCCTACAAAAAATGGTAAGAAAATTGTCGACAAAAACTTATCTGTAAAACTAGCAAAACGTTCAATTGATGGAAAAAAGAACGATTTAAAAGAACTTCAACGAAATACCAATGGAGATTTAAACGATTGGTTTTCAATTGGAATGTATGTTCATAATACCGTCTGGGCGATAAACCAACCTGTTGGAATGATGTGGTTGGATAGTTATAGAATGCCAACAATGCGCTTGTATCTTGCATTGGCATATCATTTAAAAAATAATAACTCAAAAGGAAATGACCCAAATGATGTTCTAACAAATGCTGCATTTGTTTTGGCTTCTTCTCAAATGTATAAACTGACATCTGATATGGCGAAACCTATGCCTTTTGTTACAACAAATCAATATGCACTAGACATCAAAACACAAAAAAAATTACTTGCAACTGCTACCCAGCCTGATAAAGCCACCTCAATAGCTCTAATGCGTAAAGCCGCTGAAGCACAACTAAAAAACACTTTCAAAGGGAGTGCTGGAGATGCTAAAGATGCAGACCGCTCATGGTACAGAGG
Organism: Bacteroidales bacterium; assembly: GCA_038249855.1. Taxonomy (GTDB): domain Bacteria; phylum Bacteroidota; class Bacteroidia; order Bacteroidales; family Paludibacteraceae; genus Paludibacter. The sequence continues at coordinate 3,356 of JBBSCW010000070.1, read as the reverse complement.
ATCCTTTTTTACTGGAATAATGGCTGCATGGAAAGTAACAGGCGATGTATGGTACTTGCAACAGGCAGAATCACTGAGTCTTAAAAATAAAAATCAGCCGGGGCCTAACGCAATACATGATGCCAACGACTTGAATATTTCACAAGTATATCTCGAACTATATGAGGCAGGGAAAGCTGGGGATTATAAACCCACACAAGTATATCTCGATAGCTTAATCAAACATTTTAATCCTGAAAAAGTGGAATGGTCGTGGTGCGATGCTTTATACATGGCTCCACCAACTTGGGCTCGGATGGGAAAAATCACCGGGGATAAAAAATATTTCGACCAAATGGACAAATTATGGTGGCAAACCAGCGACCTTATTTATGACAAAAAGGCTGGTCTATTTTATCGGGATTTGACTTACACACTACAAAATGATGGTTTCCAAATTCGCGAACGCAATGGTAAAAATATATTTTGGGGTCGTGGCAATGGTTGGGTTATGGGTGCTTTGCCTCGGGTGCTCGACTATCTTCCTGAAGATTATCCGTCACGCAGCAAATATGTAACTATGTACAAAGAAATCTGTAATAGTTTGCTAAAGCTACAAGCTAAAGATGGTTTGTGGCGTTCGAGTTTACTCGATCCGGAATCGTATCCAATGGGTGAAACTAGTTCAAGCACTTTCTACTGTTACGCTTTTGCTTGGGGCATCAATCGCGGTTTACTTAATCGGAAAGATTTCGAACCGGCAGTTTTGAAGGCGTGGAAGTCTCTTTCTGCACTCGTGAATCCCGAAAATGGACGTCTTGAATACGTTCAATTACCAGCTGATAGTCCACGATCGCCCGTTTACAAACATTGTAATGTGGAATATGCCACTGGCGCTTACTTGCTCGCTGGCTCGGAAGTTATACCATTGTTGTTTAAATAAATACTCAAATTTTAAAAAAGATATGCCATTATGACAAAAATAAAAAATCTAATTCTTTCTTTAATTTTTGTTCAAATTCTTTTTCCTATCTCTGTTTTAGCAGTTTCACATGCTAAATTATACAGAAAATGTTCAGATGTTTTTCAGCTATCTGATTCCGATCGACCTGGATCTTGGTGTTGGTTTCAAGATCCAAGGGTAATTATTGACAACAGCAATCCTGATAAACCGATATTACTTACAGGTGTGGTAACGTACGCAGAAGCATCCAGCGAAAAACGCGGCGACATAGATCTATATTGGGCAAAACTATCCACTGATATAAAAAAACCAGTTAGCGAAAAAGGTCGTTTTGAACTCGACGATCGCCTACAAATGGACGACCATGCTTCACCCGCATTTCTTATCCGACCAGATGGCAGATACATGGTAACATGGACAATGCATGGCAATGACAAATACATTCGTACTAGAATTTCTACAAATCCAGGGGATCCTTCAATATGGTCTGATAAAGTAAAATCAGATGTACCTCGTGCTGGCATTACCTATACAAATCCATTATACCTCGCAAAAGAAAATGAAGGGAAAGGGCGAATATTTAATGGAATTAGGTCACAAGGTTTCGACTCAAACTATATTTTTTCGGATGATTGGGGAGCAAACTGGCAGTATGGTGGACGTATTGTGGATGCCGAGGATCCATGGCCAAACCATGGGGATGGAGGTCGAGCCTATGTGAAATATGCGGGTGATGGAATATCAAAAGTTCATCTTTTTTCTACAGATGACCATCCACGCGTAAACTTTAACAAAACACGTACATTACCGGGACCCTATCTCAATTCAATATATCATGCCTATATCGAAAATGGGAAATTATACAATTCATTTGGTAAATTGCTTGATGACAATTTGAATGATAATAAGGCTGTTCCACCTACTAAAATGACGGTTTTACTTGCCGATAGTACGTTTGTAGGGAAAGATGTAATGCGTAGAGGTTGGATTACAGATATCAAAATAGATGCTGATAAAAACCCTCTTGGTATCATCCAGTTTCGGGCTAATGATGATCCAACAGACCACCGTTACTTTTATGTCTGTTGGAAGGATGGTAAATGGAATGTGAATTTCATGGCATATGCAGGCAAAAATTTTGGTGCTAGTACAGAGTTAGATTATACAGGATTAGCATCAGTAGATGCAGCTAATCCAGGAGTGGTTTTCATTTCTACAAGCTGCCATCCAGTTACTGGCAAACCACTCATAAGTAAAAAAACTGATAAACAACAGCAAGAAATTTATATGGGTAAAACCTCCAATGATGGAAAAACTTGGAAATGGAAAGCAATCACTTCTAATTCTAAAACCGATAATATCCGCCCAATTATTCCTACTTGGACTGAAGGTAAAACTCTAGTGCTTTGGTTGCAAGGTGATTACCCTTCTTTTTATGTTTACTCTACTAAAATAATGGGTAAAGTTTTTACTTACTAATCAATTAGAATCAATCTATTTTATACTAATCAGTGATAAAAACAAACTGACAAATATTATTCATTTTTAAAATTATAAAAATTGCCACGAAGGCGCAAAAACACAAAGTCTCCCTAAGCTTTGATTTATTTGATTATAATCAAGTGTTATCTTTGTAACTTAGTGTATTTGTGGGGCCAGAAAATATATCAATTGCGATTTTAAATTAAAAATGGATAGTAGCTTGTCTAAAAGGGATAAGCAGTTAGAAATATAAAGAAACGAAATATGAAAAAAACTAATTTATTAGCAATGATTTTCATTCTATTTTTTCTGAATGAAGTTACATTTGCAAAAAACACATCAAGTGACATTTATTTTTTAACTAACAGTTTAAAGGCAGAATCGCAAGCAGGTTGGTCAGTTACTGATCAACCTTTAGTACGATTGTCATGGGAGACTAATGTTTCAGCTGCAAAAAAGGAAATAAAAGGATATGAAATCATAATTGCCAAGAACAAAGCAGATGCAACAAAGGGAAATGGAAGTATTTGGAAATCGGATTTTTTGCCAGTTGAAAAAGGACCTTGGACAATTTTTGATGCGAGCAATTTAACCTCACGTACCGTAGCTTGGTGGAGAGTTCGCCCTGTTTTTTTTGATAAAAGCGTAGGAAAATGGAGCGAAATTACTCTGTTCGAGGTGGGTTTGAAAAATGAAAACGACTGGAAAGGAAAATGGATAGGAATGAACAAAGCGGATCGGAAGCGTTCTGCACCGCTATTCAGAAAAATACTCTCAATTAATAAACCCATTGCAAAAGCCAGACTTTATGTTTGCGGACAAGGTTATCACGAAAGTTGGATAAATGGGAAACGACTTGGAAATGAAGTGCTGCAACCTGCACAAACCGATTATAATCTGCGAAATTTTTATATTTCACACGATATAACTT
>JBBSCW010000069.1:0-11992 GCA_038249855.1 Bacteroidales bacterium | reverse complement strand
TTTACTAAATTTATTTTAGTTCTACTTTACTAAAATAAAAGAAACAAATTCTATATTCAGATTTACACAAACTGCGTCTTAAAGCCCATCTTCCTCCCTCTCTATTTTTGGAGAGGGCTGGGGTGAGGACTGGGGGTTTGGGGGTCGAAATTTTAAATTGGTAAAGTAGAATTAGTAATTGACCAATATTGTTATCCTTACTTTTCATTCATATATTTGTTAATAAATAATTTTAAAATATTTGGTTTTAACTACTTGAATAGAAATTTTGTGCTGTATTTTTTTGATAATTCCTATTTAACACATATCAAAATATGACCTTTGAAGCATCGGAAATCTAATGAATATTGGCGAAATGCAGAGTTTATATGCTAAAAATATTGTCAAAAGTATCGGATTTGTTGGCTGAAAGCTCGGCGGAACTGGGAATAATTTGGAAATAACCGCTTGCCGAACCTCTCAGAGGCACATTCCGAAGTATCGTACATCATTTTAGATGGCTTTTATCAAATACACGAAACCTAACAAGTTTTAAAAACTTGTTAGGTTTAACATTACTTCCCATTGCTAAAAAGACAAACACCTACAATATCTCAGCTCAAGAGATTGGCATTGTACAACGCTGTTTTATTTGCCTTTTTCATTAACTCGTTAAATAATAGCCTTAAAAACTTGGAAGTTAATTAATTTTAATTAATTTTGGTGAGTGAAAACGGCGAATAAAACACAAAGATGTTAGGGGCAATCCGAAAAAAAAGAAAAGAAGACCAGATTGCGGCAATCATAGCCGAAATTTAAAATATAAAATTCAAAAAAACATGCTATTTTCATATCCGTCACTTAGTTCATATCTTTACTGCATGCCAGATCATCCTGTCAAAAAAGAAGCTGTTGATTTTAAATATCTATCAATAAGAAAAGATAATACATATAATGAATTTAAAGTTGGTGAAACTATTTTTTTATTAGACATTATATAAGTTGATATATGTATTCATCTTTACATAGTTTTTCTATATTATTTTCGACCCACAAACCCCCGAATGGGGCTTTCAGACGCAGTCGATAAAAATTTACAATATATAAATCGCCTCAAATTAGCACTCTTAAGCCCCCATTTGGGGGTTTGGGGGTCAATAAGATTCTAACTTAATAAACTCTATTATACAGAAAAAGCAAACAGACTGTTCCTGGAATCATTGGTTATTGTAGAATTACAATGTGCAGTAGAAAGAAATATAATGGATGAAGATGTTTTATATTCTTTACCCTATGATGAATGACTATAAAATATTAAGAGCTTCGACTGAATGTAAATTAATTGATCTCATCTTCTATATTTTACACATTGCAGGAACACAGAGAATTATGGTTTATTTGGAGAGCTCAACGAACACGAAAAGAAGTTCAAGAATATAAAGAATTATTCGTACATCAACAAAGAGAAAAAATGGATTATAAATCTTACTATAAATTATCCAATGTTTAACTCAATGTAAGAATTGCGGTATTATTCTTGTTGAAAATTGTTGTAGCTGGCACTACACATTGTAAAGAAACCGAGAAAGTAGAAGCTATAATCCTGCCTGAAAAGGTACTAACCATGAAAAGAGAACCTGAGAATAAATATGACGAATTTGCTATTGCAATCTATTGCGAAGATGTTCGAATTGGTTATGTCCCTGCTGATTTGAATCTTGTTTGCTCCCGATTAATGGATGCCGGAAAACTTTTCTTTTGCAGAGTTATTGATAAAAAATGGCAAAATAAATGGCTTAAAGTAAATGCTAACATTTATATGGTCGAATAAATACCTGTACGTAGAATCTATTGAAGTTTTTAACAACGATTAAAAAACAAGTTAATTCAGGTTTGAAAATAGGGATTAAATAACTAAACAAAAATTAAAATATATGCTTGGAGCAATTATTGGCGATATCGCCGGATCAGTTTATGAATTCAACAATATCAAAACTACAAAATTCGATTTTATGGGTCTAGGTACAAATTATACCGACGATTCTATTTTGACTATTGCTATGGCTGAATGGATATTGAATGGAATATTAAGTAAAGATTGCCTAGTTTACACAATTTGTAAATATGTAAAGAAATATCCTCATCCAATGGGAAGTTATGGATCTCGTTTTATAAATTGGGTATACAACGACTCTTCCAAACCATATAATAGTTGGGGAAATGGTTCCGCCATGCGTGTTTCAGCTGTCGGCTGGGCTTTTGACACATTAGAGAAAACAGAAGAAATTGCAAAGATTTCAGCCGAAATAACCCATAATCACCCAGAAGGAATTAAAGGCGCACAAGCAACAGCTGCTGCAATTTTTCTTGCACGGAATCTGGCGACAAAAAATGAAATAAAAACTTACATAGAAACTACTTATGCTTATGATTTATCTCGCACTTGTGACGAAATCCGTCCTTCCTACCGCTTCAACGAAAGTTGTCAAGCTACCGTTCCCGAAGCCATAATAGCTTTTCTTGATAGTGGCGACTTTGAATCAGCTATTAGGTTAGCTGTCTCACTTGGTGGCGACAGTGATACATTGGCATGTATTACAGGCGGTATTGCAGAAGCTTTTTATGGAATGAACTACAGCATACCAGAATCAATAGAAGCATTTAATCATAATGAAATTGATTTTGCAAATAAAGCATTAAATATTCTTCCTGAAGATTTATCAAATGTAGTGAATAAATTCTATGACCAATTTGTAAAAAAAAACAAACGATTTTGGGGTAAAAATGAATCTGCAACAATCTGGGGCAAAATTGACTGGATAGAATATAAATCAGATGACAAAGTACTAGATGAGGACAGTTATAAATCATTTTTGAAAGCCTATAGCCCCGACTGAAATATGCGTTTTGGTGTTGGTGTTATATTTATCGCTCATATTTTTTACAGATGAAATTTAAATTTTGTAAACAAAGTGATGGGCTATATCATTTAACCGAAATATTTGAAACAGAAAAGGAACATGAATTTGATCATTTAGAAGAAGTTTTGGTATATGGTTATTTTAACAAACCATTCAGTTACAAAAATAGAATTAAATAACAACGAGACCTAACAGGTTTCAAAAACCTGTTAGGTCTTTGCTAGATATTATACCTTAGTAAAAAGTTAAGTCCAAGAAAAAAACAAATAACATGAAACAAGATTACTTTGAACCAGGGGTTGTTTATCATATTTTTAACAGAGGAAACAATCAAGAAAATATCTTTCTTGAAGAAAAAAATTACACTTACTTCTTAGCACTACTAAAAAAATACATAATACCAGTTGCCGATATTTATGCTTATTGCTTGTTGAAGAACCATTTCCATTTGGCATTGAGAATAAAAGATGAAGAATTTCTTTCTGAAAAATTAAAACAAAAACCACATTTGGCTTTTTCAAACTTTTTTAATTCATATTCAAAGGCTATAAATAAAGCATATAACCGCAAAGGGAGTTTGTTTCAGGAGCATACACATCGGATAAGAGTTGAAGATGACGAATACTTGATGCAGTTAATTGCTTATATTCACTTGAATCCTGTAAAACACAAGTTTAGCGAAGATTTTAAAAATTACAAATACTCATCCTATCAAGCTTATACCTCCGAAAAGCCAACAAGTGTTGAAAAGGAGTATGTTATGAGCTTGTTTGGAGATAAAACAAATTTTGAATATTGGCACGATTTGAACAAACTCAACTTAGAAGATAAAATAATAGATATTTGAGATAATCGCTTGTATCAACGAGACCTAACAGGTTTCAAAAACCTGTTAGGTCTTAGGGTAAAATCATCTATATTCGAAATGTAGCGTTACTGAAACATATACCTAACAGGTTTTCAAAAGCCTGTATGGATTATATATCCTAAATCAAACAACAACCAAAAAACAAAAGAATATGCTCGAAAAAATTATCGAATTTAGCATTAAGAATAAGCTTATTGTTATTCTGTTTACGCTTACCATTGCAGCTTTTGGACTGTATTCCGTGTTTAAAATTTCAGTTGGAGCCGTTCCTGATATTACCAACAATCAGGTGCAACTTATCACTACTTCGGGTAATTTGTCGACACAAGAAATTGAGCAATTCATTACTGCGCCAGTGGAGATGGAAATGGCAAATTTACCGGGTGTTAAAGAAATCCGCTCGGTGTCGAAGTTTGGAATATCCATGATAACACTTGTTTTTGACGAAAAAATGGGTGCTTATTTACCCCGCCAACTCATTGCCGAAAAAATAAAAAGTGCCTCAGCAAAAATCCCCCAAGGATTTGGAGAACCTGAAATGGGTCCAATCACCACCGGTTTAGGTGAAATATATCAATATACACTCGACACGAAAAAAGGTTACGAAAACAAATATTCCGCTGCCGACTTGCGAACCATTCAAGATTGGGTTATAAAACGTAGATTATCAGGCATTAAAGGAGTTGTTGAAATAAATAGCTGGGGCGGATTACTGAAACAATACGAAGTTGCCGTCAATCCTTCGCAGCTTATTGCGCTGAATATTACGCTGATGGAGGTTTTCGATGCCTTAGAATCAAACAACAGCATATCAGGCGGTTCCTATATCGAAAAAACGAATCAAAGTTACTTTATTCGTGGCGATGGTCAAGTAAAATCGGTGCAAGACATTGAGAATATTGTTGTGAAAAACATCAATGGGTTGCCAATCCTGATGAAGGATATTGCAACGGTTCAATTTGGACACGCTAACAGATACGGAGCTATCACGGCCAACGGAAAAGGAGAGACAATTCTCGGACAGGTAATGATGTTGAAAAATTCAAACTCCAAGGAAGTTATCAACGAAGTTAAAAGCAGAGTTGCTGAAATTCAGGAAAACTTACCTGAGGGCGTTTTTATTAATCCGATTGTAGACAGAAGCGAACTGGTTGGAAAAACGACACTCACAGTTGTAGAAAACCTCTTACTCGGAGCATTGATAGTGATGCTTACCGTAATGCTATTGCTTGGAAATGTCCGTTCGGCTTTGGTCATTACCTCCATGATTCCTCTTGCGCTACTTTTCACCATTTCTATGATGTACATTTTTGGGATTGATGCCAACTTAATGAGCCTTGGAGCGTTGGACTTTGGGATTATTATTGATGGGGCTGTGATTATTGTGGAATTTATTGCGCTTAAAATCACGGTGCAGAAAAACGAAATTGAAAGTGCAAAAGGTGCCGAAAGGAAAAGCCTGATGGATGCCATATCATTTAATGGCGCATCGAAAATGATGAAGTCGGCGATTTTCGGACAAGTCATTATCCTGATAGTATTTATTCCAATTCTATCATTGACAGGCGTTGAGGGTAAAATGTTTATTCCTATGGCTTTATCCTTCTGTTTTGCCATTATTGGAGCAATGATAATGGGCTTAACTTGGCTACCTGTGGCTACCTCTTTATTTCTGAAACCACCCAAAACAGACAAGAAAAATATCTCTGATTGGATAATGAACCTTGCGCACAAATCTTATTCACCTGTCATTCACTGGGCGACCAACCATAAGAGAATTGTACTTGGTGCTGCATTGGTATCCTTGATTTTCACGGGATTCCTTTTTACCAGAATCGGAGGCGAATTTGTTCCCACCTTGGATGAAGGCGACTTTGTAATTCAGCCAGTACTGAAAACAGGAACATCGCTCTCGAAAACCATTGAGACTACCACCAAAATGGAGCAAATTTTGATAAAAAACTTCCCCGAGGTTGATAAAATAGTGAGTAGAATTGGCGCTGCCGAAATTCCCACCGATCCGATGTCGATGGAAGAAATTGATATGATAATCAAGTTGAATCCCCGAAATACTTGGACGAGTGCAAAAAACAAGGAGGAATTGGCCGACAAATTTAAAGAAGCACTTTCGGTTATTCCGGGAATTGAGTATGAATTCACGCAACCCATCGAAATGCGTTTCAATGAGCTTATTACGGGAGTTCGTTCCGATATTGCTATTAAAATTTTTGGTGAAGATTTAGACTATATCGACAAAAAAGCCATTGAAATCAAAAAACTTATTGAAGGAATTCCGGGTGCAAGCGATATTATTCTGGAAAAAACAGCAGGTTTGCCCCAAATAAAAATCGACTATAATCGAAAGAAAATTGCTTATTCTGGCGTGGATATCAAAACGCTCAACAGCTATCTTGCCACCGCATTTGGAGGCGAAGCTACCGGAGTTGTGTTTGAAGGAGAGAAACGTTTCGATTTAGTGGTTCGTTTCGCCAAACAAAACCGAACCGATATTGATGATATTAAGCAACTCAAAGTGCCTTTGCCCAATGCTAATCAAATTCCACTTTCGGAACTGTCCGAAATACAATATGCAGAGGGTCCAGCCAGAATTTCGAGAGATAACACACATCGACGAGTAGTGGTTAGTGTGAATGTCCGAAATCGAGATCTTCAATCTGTTGCAAAAGACATTCAGGCTACGGTTGATAAGAATGTAAGCTTAAAACCAGGCACTTATATTGCTTATGGTGGGCAGTTTGAAAACTTGCAGAATGCTACTAACCGATTGCTTTTTGCAGTTCCAGTGGCGCTCCTGCTGATATTTATTTTCCTACACTTTGCCTTCAAATCTATAAAAGATGCCATCATGATTTTCTCGGCAATTCCATTGGCCACAGTGGGCGGAGTACTTTTGCTTTGGTTAAGGGGTATGCCTTTTAGCGTGTCGGCAGGCGTCGGGTTTATTGCACTTTTCGGGATAGCGGTGCTGAATGGCATTGTGCTCATCGAACACCTAAAAGAACTCAAAGAAGATGGGAAAATGTGTATTCGCGAATTAATTATTCAAGGAACTAAGGACAGACTTCGCCCCGTGATGCTGACTGCGGGTGCTGCCGCCATGGGTTTTTTACCTATGGCATTATCAACCGGTGCGGGTGCCGAAGTGCAACGTCCATTGGCTACCGTGGTGATTGGTGGTTTATTTACGTCCACCATGCTTACCATGATTGCACTTCCTATTATGTTTGAGCTTTTTTACAATGTGGTTGGAATCAAATTTTTCCCATTTCGATTGATAAAAGCAAAACCTTGTAGTATCATTCTTTTACTTGTGATGCCTTTTTTTAGTGTATTTGGTCAAAACAAAGAACTGAAAATGGATGAGGCTATTCAAATTGCTTTGCAGAATAACAAGGAAATAAAAGCCTATACACTTAAAGTTGAGGAACTAGAAGCATTGATTCCTTCGGCAGTTGCATTGGACAAAACAAACATTAGTTATGGAACTGACCAAAATAATATTGCGGAAAATAACCATTCTTTAAAAGTTTGGGGAGTAACTCAGAGTTTTAGTTTTCCAAGGCTTTATAGTGCCGAATTGAAAGCAAAAAGAATTGAACACAACATGGCTCAATCGGAGTTGAAAATACAAAGCGAGCGATTAATCAAAGAGCTTTCATTCAACTATATTGATCTTCAAGTACTAAACGAAAAGTTGAGGATTAGCCAAAATATGGACAGTCTATACCTCCACATTCTGAATGGAGCTACGCTGAGAAATAGCAAGGGTGATATTAGTAATCTCGATTTACTTAATATTAAAGCCAAGCGGCAACAAATAAAACAGCAATTGAGCAACATAAATTATAGCAGAGACAATAGCTATTCAAAAATCAAAAGTTTGATGGGTTCTGATGAGTCTTTCACGGTGACGAAGGGAATACAGGAACTGAACTATACAAATATAAACGTTGATGCTACTCCTTACGTTGAATGGTTGAAAATTAAGGACGGATTGAGTAATAGCCTTATTGGGATTGAAAAGAATAAACTATTGCCCGACTTTTCTTTGAATTACTTTTTGGGAACTAATCATTTTGAAAATGCTAAATACTATCATGGATTTGAGGCTGGTATCGCCATTCCTATATTTTTCAATGCCCAAAATTCAAAAATAAAAGCGGCAAAAATAGCTATGAATGCAAGCAAATACTTCTCGGAATATGAAATTGAACTCCTGAAAATTAAACAAAAGGAACTTCTAAACTCGCACATGAAGCTAAAAGAGTTAATAGAATATTACAACGAAAATGGGTACAAACTCTACGATGAAATTATTCGAACTGCGGGCCTTAGCTTTGAGAATGGTGAAATTGATTTCTTTAAATTTGCGACCAGTACCGAAACAGCCCTCCAAATAAAGTTGGATTACCTGAGCAACTTAATGAATTACAACAATGTAACCCTTGAACTTAATTATCTTTCAAAATAAAATATTATGAAAACCCTAAAACAATTTTTATATTTTGCAGCTGTAACTTTTATCTTATTTTCTTGTGGAAAAAAACAAGAATCAGCTGAACAAAAATCGAATTTCGTTGAAATTACAAAGCAACAGTTTGCCACCGACAACATGCAATTAGGTAAAATTGAAACTAAACCATTTGAAAGTACCGTAAAATGTAATGGTTCAATCGTTAGTTTACCCAACGGCATGGCAAAACTAAACGCGCCTGTAAATGGAGTCGTCAAAGCAATTCATTGCCACAGCGGTCAATCAGTAACAAGAAATCAAGCACTTATTGAGATTAGCGGTAATGAAATAATTGATACGCAGAAAGAATTTGCCGAAGCTTCAGCCAATTTCAAACGAACAAAAAATGAATATGAGCGTGTTAAATCTTTGTATAATGAAAGAGTGACTTCTGAGAAAGATTTTATCCTTGCCGAAAGCGATTATAAAACCTCTATGGCCAAGTACAATGGATTGAAACTAAAAATTGAAGCCATTGGTCTTTCAACTTCGAAAATAGAAGATGGAGAGTTTTATGCTTCTTACACACTAAGATCACCCATTATAGGATACATTTCCAATCTCAAAGCGAACATTGGAAGTTATGTAGATTCTCAGACCGAACTTTTAGAAATTATCAATCCGGCTATGTTTCAGATTAAACTTGCAGTATTTGCCACCGATATAGCCAATCTGAAAAAAGGCCAAACCGTCCGTTTTAAATCAGCTAATGCTAAGGACTTTAATTTAGCAACCCTCACCTCCATTGGTGTTTCATTGGATAATGACACAAAATCGATTGAATGTTATGCCTCACTCACCGATAAAAAACTAACCAACGCCATAGGCAACGAATTTATCGAATGTGAAATTATTACGAGTGTTGATACGGCTAATGCACTACCCTCCGATGCAATCATAAAGACAGAAACAGCCAATGTAATTTTGGTTCTCGCTAAACAAGAAAATGAGATTTACTATTTCAAGAAAGTGGAAGTACTGGTAGGGAAACAACAAAATGGCTTTTCTGAAATCTTGGGTAATAAAATTGATGGTTCGGTCCTTACAAAAGGAGCATATAATATTAATGCAAACTGAAAAAAAACGATAACTGAACATCAGGTGGTAATTGATAAGTTGATGTTCGTGAAAAAGACCTAACAGGTTTTGAACCTGTTAGGTCTGAACTAATAAACAACTGAATAATGGACTTTAAATTCTAACATACTGAATCCTGAAATATTCAACTAAATTAAGAACATAATCCTTCTAACGATGATTTTAAGAAAAGCTACACTTACAGAAATACCTATTATTTGGGAAATTTTGCAGCAAGCCATTGAGCAAAGGAGAAAAGACGGCAGCAATCAATGGCAGAATGGATATCCCAACGAACAAACCATTCTTGATGACATAAGCAGTGGTTGCGGGTATGTGCTTGTGGAAGATGAGATGATAATTACCTATGCAGCTATTATTTTTGGCGTAGAACCCGCTTACAACGAACTAAAAGGGAAATGGCTAAGCTATGGCGATTATGCAGTTGTTCATCGTGTTGCCACCGCCGAATCAGTAAAAGGAAAAGGCATTGCCACTTACCTATTTAAAATAATTGAGGATATTTGTATTGAACAAAATGTGTATAGTATTAAAGTCGACACCAACTTTGACAATATTCCCATGATGAAGATTTTGGCTAAGTTAGGTTATGCATATTGTGGTGAAGTACTCTACAATGGCTTTCCCCGAAAAGCTTATGAAAAGATATTAAACAGATAAGCTAAGTGAGTAAAGGTAGTTGAAATCGAACTATGCTTTATGATATTTCGTTATCCTCTAAATTTAATTTGAAAACAATAAAAAGATGACTGAAAAAACAGAAAGTTTAGACAATTATATGGATGATCATTATATCCACCGAAGTAATTGGCTGAGAGCAGCAGTACTTGGAGCCAACGATGGTATTTTATCAACCGCCAGTCTTGCTATTGGTGTTGCTGCTGCGAGTGCTGGTCGATCACCAATTGTGTTAGCCACTTTGGCAGGATTAGTAGCTGGTGCATTATCCATGGCAGCGGGTGAATACGTATCCGTAAGTTCTCAGACCGATATAGAAAAAGCGGATATAGAAAGAGAAAAAGTGGAACTAAAAGAAATGCCCGAGATTGAATTGCAGCGATTAGCTGAAATTTATGAAAAAAGAGGGTTGAAAATGGAAACTGCGTTGATGGTTGCCAAAGAGTTGACAGAAATTGATGCTTTAAGTGCACATGTTCGTGATGAACTGGGAATCAATGAAATAAGTAAGGCTAAACCAATCCAAGCAGCCTTAGCGTCGGGAGCAGCCTTTACGGTTGGCGGCATACTTCCCCTTTTAGTAGCTCTATTTTTACCGCTGAAAAATATAGAGTATTCATTCTATGGTTTTGCTCTTTTCTTTCTTATTATTTTAGGTGCTTTGGCTGCAAAAACTGGCGGTTCGAGTATCAGTAAAGCAATTAGTAGAATTACGTTCTGGGGTACTATTGCCATGGGATTGACTGCATTAGTTGGATATTTATTTGGAGTAAATCTTTAAATTCAATCGTTTTCTAGAACTACTGCAACCTCACACAAACCTTAATTATACTTAAATCTACATTCAATTTTATTTAATTATTTGGTTTATATTATAAACCACTTTATATTTGTAGCGTATTAATCAAATCAATTAAAAAATAAATTTTATGGAAGACAAGATTTTAAACGAGAAAGAAAGTTTGGAACTGATTTCTCAAATGATTCAAAACACGCAACAAAAATTGAGATCAGATAACGGTTTACCATTTCTCATTTTTGGATATACAACTGTTGCAATGTCTGTTATTGTGTACTTTTTGTTAAAAGCTACTGAAAACTATTGGTACAATTTGGTGTGGTTAGGGATACCAGTAATAGGTTTTATACTTTTGTACTTTTTCGACAAAAAAGAAGTGAAATTCAGGAAAACATATATTGATAGAGTCATCAGTCATATTTGGACCGTGATCGGATTTAGTGTTTTCTTCGTCTCATTTTCAACTGGATTTGTAAGGATTCCCAATCTTTTTTCCATTCTAATTCTTTTACTGGGCATTGGTACAACATTAACTGGATTGACCATAAAATTTAAACCAGTTATTATTTGTGGAATTATTGGAATGGCCTCCTCTGTGCTTCCATATATGGTATTTGGTAATGATATGAATCTGATTTATGGACTGTGTATATTTATTATGATGGTAATCCCCGGACATATACTTAATTATCAAGGTAGAAAACAACATGTTTAAAGAACTGAACCCCTTATTACATTCTGAACTCCGACTGGCCATTATGTCCATTCTTATTGCTGTGGAAGAAGCGGATTTTCTTTTCATCAAAGAAAAAACCAAGGCTTCGGCAGGGAATATAAGTGTTCAGATAGAGAAACTGAGAGAGGCTGGGTATCTAAATATTGAAAAAGGCTTTCTCGGCAAACGAACCCGAACGGTTTGCACAATAACGGAAACTGGTACAAAAGCTTTTGCGGAATATGTGGAGGCGATTAAAACCTATTTGGGCAGTCAGAAATAAATGGAGGAGAACAACTTAGGTTAAATGGATGACCCAGCCGTCTTTGAATATTCAACGGATTTGTGTAGAAAATAATTGTCACTTAACAACACCTTGTCCTAAACAAAATAAACATTA
>JBBSCW010000068.1:0-12251 GCA_038249855.1 Bacteroidales bacterium | reverse complement strand
TGCTTGGGTACAGATAGGTTTGATTTTTCGCTACAAAGATACGAATAAATTCACATTCACATATAATTAACCAATAACACTGCAAAATGTTTAGAAGAAAGGAAAAAGAAAAGACAAAAAGGCTGAGGCAAAGGGGAAGGCGAAGGCGAAGGCAAAGGGGAAGGCAGAGGCGAAGGCAAATTAAATAGGCTGAGGCGAAGGAGAAAAAGAAAGGCAGAGGAAATACAAACAGTTAGAATGTAGACATTGAACTGTTCGTGAAATTCGTATTAATTCGTGAAAATTCGTATTTTTTTAAAACACTAAACACTGAACGCTAAACACTAAACACTGAACCTTTTCTTCAATAAAGTATATATTTCGTTCTTTTTTTGTACTTTTGTGGCAATTAGCATTTTAATAAATTATGAGTACAGAATTAAGTGAACAAGAACAATTCAGACGTCAGAGCCTGAATGAGTTACGCAATATTGGCATAGAGCCATATCCAGCAGCATTATATCCTACCGATACATTCTCAACCCACATAAAACAAGAATTTAAGGATGAAGAATCCGGATTACAAGTATGTATAGCCGGCAGAATTATGAGTCGACGCATCATGGGGAAAGCTTCCTTTTTAGAATTAATGGACTCTAAAGGACGAATTCAGGTATATATTAGTCGTGACGATATAAATACCGAAGAACAGCCTGAAATGTACAATACTGTATTCAAAAAATTATTGGATATAGGCGATTTCGTTGGTATCAAGGGTTTCGTATTTCGAACTCAAATGGGCGAGATAAGTGTTCATGCCCAAGAACTTACTGTACTTTCTAAATCGCTCCGACCACTGCCGATAGTAAAATATAAAGATGGTGTAGCTTTTGATGCTTTCGAGGATCCCGAACAACGCTACCGTCAACGCTAGGTAGATTTGGTGGTAAACGAGGGTGTTAAAGATATTTTTATCAAGCGTACCAAAGTGTATCAGTCGATGCGCGATTTCTTCAATGCCGAAGGTTATATTGAAGTAGAAACTCCCATTTTGCAATCCATCCCTGGTGGAGCTTCTGCCCGCCCTTTCCTGACACATCACAATGCCTTGGATATGCCTTTATACCTGCGCGTGGCCAACGAATTATATTTGAAAAGATTGATAGTAGGTGGATTTGAGGGAGTATACGAATTCTCAAAAAACTTCCGCAACGAAGGCATGGATCGCACCCATAATCCGGAATTTACAGCCATGGAAATATATGTGGCCTACAAGGATTATAATTGGATGATGGATTTTACCGAAAAAATGATTGAGAAAATCAGTTTCGATGTGAATGGTACCAACCAAATTACAGTTGGCGACAAAACCATCAGCTTTCAGACTCCATTCAAACGCATCACCATGATAGATTCCATCAAGGAATACACTGGTATCGACATCAATGGCATGGACGAAGTTCAACTCAGGGAAGTGTGTAAAAAACTCCACATTGAAACTGACGATAGCATGGGCAAAGGCAAGATGATAGACGAAATTTTCGGCGAAAAATGTGAAGGTAATTATATACAACCTACCTTTATTACTGATTATCCACGAGAAATGTCACCACTTTGCAAGCGCCACCGCAACAATCCTGAATTGACCGAACGCTTTGAATTGATGGTGAACGGCAAGGAATTGGCTAATGCTTATTCTGAACTGAACGACCCGATAGATCAATTAGAACGTTTTCAAGAACAATTAAAATTGAGCGAAAAAGGCGATGATGAAGCTATGTTTATCGACATGGATTTTGTACGTTCCTTAGAATATGGAATGCCGCCCACCTCGGGCATGGGCATCGGCATGGACAGATTAGTGATGTTGATAACGGGACAGCAAGCCATACAGGAAGTGTTGTTTTTCCCACAAATGAAACCAGAAAAAGTTATTAAAAAGGACAGTCCCGAAAAATTCATGGAACTTGGTATTCCCCAAGATTGGATAGAAGTAATTCAGAAAGCCGGCATTGTCATGATTGCTGATCTAAAAGGCTTGAACCCGAATAAATTTCATCAGGACATTTGCGGCATCAATAAGAAGAACAAACTCGAATTAACAAATCCGTCGAAAGAGGATGTGGCAGGGTGGATAGTTGGTAGTGGAAAGTTTTGAGTAAGGAGTTAGTAGTAGGGAGTGGGTAGTGGGGAGTTCTGAATTCTGAGTTTTGAGTAAGGAGTGGTAAGTAAGCGTGAAGCTAATAACATTTTTTTAACGAATAATTTTTCCCAAACTCTTTATAAGAACACAAAACATTAAACGCTAAACTCTGAACACAAAACACTAAACACTGAACGCTAAACTCTGAACACTAAAAACTGAACGCTAATGGAGAGTACTATAGTCATCCCGCAAGGCGGGAACACAAAACCTGAACTTTTTCAATTATACTCCGTCTTATTCATCTTTAGGGGTTAGGGGTAAAAAATATTATAAGTGTGAAAAATAGAATAGCCATATTAGGAGGAGGAAGTTGGGCAACAGCAATTGCAAAAATTGCGTTGGTCAACAACGATGAAATTAACTGGTATATGCGCCGACAGGAGCAGATAGATGAATTTATACGCCATAGTAAAAATCCATCCTATCTGACTGGTGTCCATTTCGATACTGACAGAATTAACTTTACAAGCAATATTAACCATGTAGTTGCAGTATCGGATATTCTGATATTAGCTACTCCTTCACCATTTTTAAAACAACATTTAAAAAAACTAAGGCGGAAAATTGACAAAAAACTTATCGTTTCGGCCATCAAGGGGATAGTACCTGACGAAAACATGGTTATCTCTGACTATTTTGAGCATGTTTACAATGTTCCCAAAGAAAATATTGCAGTGTTAGCTGGTCCTTGTCATGCCGAGGAAGTAGCATTAGAGCGTTTATCTTACCTGACCATTGGCTGCATAGCACGCGACAAAGCAAAATTACTTGCCGAACAGTTCTCCACCAGTTTCATTCGCACATCCATAAGCGACGACATCATGGGAATAGAATACTCATCGGTCATGAAAAATATTTATTCCATTGCTTCGGGAATTTGCCACGGATTGAAATACGGCGACAATTTTCAGGCGGTATTAATATCCAATGCCATTCAGGAAATTAACCGTTTCTGTAATGCCATCAATCCCTTGCACCGAAATATTAATGAACCTGCTTATCTGGGCGATTTATTGGTAACAGCTTATTCCAAATTTAGTCGGAATAGATTGTTCGGAACCATGATAGGCAAAGGATATTCAGTTAAAACAGCCCAAATTGAGATGGAAATGATAGCCGAAGGTTATTATGCCACTAAATGTATACACGAGATAAATGAAAAATATCAGGTTAACATGCCGATTGTAGATTCAATTTACGAAATACTCTACAACCGCTGCTCGCCGACTCTCGAAATACGCAAACTAACTGAAAAGTTGAAGTAAACAGCCCCCTAAATCCCCCAAGGGGGACTTTTAAGACGAGGTTTCTTATAAAAAGTATGGGATTTGAAAAAAATGAGGTGGACAGTTTAGCTTTCAATGTTCTTCACTTACAGTTCACAATTTATTGAAAAATTTTATAATATCTAATTTTTTGTCAACAAATGCAGTAATGTCTTTAAGTCCTCCTTGGGGGATTTAGGGGGCTGGAGCTGCTCGTAACTTTTAAAAACACTAATTATGCAACACATTAAACTGTCAATCGACAAGACATTTGGCTTTATATCGGAGCAAGCAGTGGCCGGATATAAAGAAAAAGTAGCTAAGGCAAACGCCGCTTTACACAATGGAAGCGGAAAAGGTAGTGACTTTTTAGGATGGTTGAACCTTCCAAGTTCAATAGATGAGGCACACCTAGCCGACATTGAAAATACAGCTAAAATTCTAAGAGACAACTGCGAAGTAGTGGTTGTAATTGGAATTGGAGGAAGTTATTTAGGAGCAAAAGCAGTAATTGATGCCCTATCCAACAGTTTCGACTGGTTACAGACCGACCGCAATTCTCCTGTGATAGTTTATGCTGGACAAAACATTGGCGAAGACTACCTGTATGAACTTCAAGAATTGCTTAAAAACAAGAAATTCGGTATTATTTCCATTTCTAAATCAGGAACTACCACCGAACCTGCCTTGGCTTTCCGCCTATTGAAAACCCAACTGGAAGAACAACAAGGAAAAGAATCGGCCAAACAATTAATAGTAGCAGTTACCGATAAATCACGTGGCGCATTGCGTACCTTGGCTAATCAGGAAGGCTACAAGACTTATGTTATCGAAGATAATATTGGTGGTCGCTACTCTGTACTTTCTCCAGTAGGTTTGCTTCCTGTAGCCGTAGCTGGTTTTGACATCCGTCAATTTGTGGCAGGAGCGGTCTATATGGAAAGCCTTTGTGGTACTGAAACTTCTTTCGACGAAAATCCAGCAGCGATCTATGCTGCTACCCGCAATGAATTGTACAAAAGTGGTAAGAAAATTGAGATTTTAGTGAATTTCCACCCTAAAATGCACTATGTATCCGAATGGTGGAAACAACTTTATGGTGAAAGTGAAGGCAAAGATAATTTGGGTATTTTCCCTGCTGCTGTTGATTTCACAACCGATTTACATTCCATGGGACAATGGGTGCAGGAAGGTGAACGTACTATTTTTGAAACTGTTATTACAATCAACGAAACGAATCATACCAAGATTTTCCCGAATGATGATGCCAATCTCGATGGGCTGAACTTCTTAGCTGGAAAACGAGTAGATGAGGTCAACAAAATGGCTGAATTGGGTACCATGATTGCTCATATTGATGGTGGCGTTCCTAATTTGAAAATTCAATTGCCTAAGTTGAATGAGTATTATTTGGGCGAGTTGCTTTATTTCTTCGAAAAAGCTTGTGGAATAAGTGGTTATGTGTTAGATGTAAATCCATTTGATCAACCTGGAGTAGAAGCTTACAAAAAGAACATGTTCGCTTTATTGGACAAACCCGGCTTCGAAGCTGAAACTAAAGCCATAAAAGCAAGAATCTAATTGTTAACTCGATTTTATCAAAAAACGGCTGTCCTTAACTGAGGCAGCCGTTTTTTTTTGTAAATAGCCTCTGCCTTTTTGTTTATTCGTTGCCTTAGCCTTTGCCTCTGCCTTTATCTTAACTCCTTCCCTATTTTGCCTTCGCCTTTGCCTCTGCCTTTATCTTAACTCCTTCCCTATTTTGCCTTCGCCTTTGCCTCAGCCTTAATGTTTCCACTACCAACTCCTTGCTATTGACCGCATACTGTTTTTTTAAATCGTAAATCGTCAATGAATAAATAGTAAATTCTTTTGCCTTCGCCTTTGCCTCAGCCTTTTTGTTTACTCGTTTACTTATCCCCACCATTTTTCTAAAATTATAGATTCTTTTTAATTTTCCGTGTTCGCACACAGAAAAATGTTTTGTAGTCTCAAAATATGTATTACTTTTGCAGTGAATTAAAACTGTGTGCGTACACGGGATTTAAATTACTACTACTTATGAGCTCTGATTCACCTAAATTACGAATAAAAGACATAGCAGAATTGGCTGGTGTTTCCGAAGGTACGGTCGATCGAGTTTTGCACAACCGCGGCGATGTCTCACAAAAAAGTCACGATGCCGTTAATAAGGTATTGGACGAATTGAACTACAGTCCAAATTTACTTGCTCGCTCACTGGCTTCCAAAAAGCTATATACATTTTTATATATCATACCTGAACATAAAACCAGTGATTATTGGGAAATAGTGGAAAATGGTTTTGCCCAAGCGGCAGCCGATTATTCTCACTACAATGTAAAAATAGAAAAACTATATTTCAGTCAATTTGATCTTAATTCATTCATTGAAGTAGCAAAAAAAGCCATTAAGATATTGCCCGATGCAGTTTTTTTAGCTCCAATTTTCAAAAACGAGTCATTAAGTTTTTCGAAACAGTTGTCCGAACTCAAAATTCCCCTTTCTTTTATTGACTCGATGATTCCCGAAGCAGAATTTTCTACTTATTATGGTCAAGATTCTTTTCAAAGCGGATATTTAGCAGCCAAAATGTTATTGGGTGCTTTGCCCCAACAATCGCAAGTTTTAGTCATTCGTACCCAGCGTAAAGGTTCGGTTTCCAATCAGACCATTGCACGCTACAACGGATTTGTGCAATACATATCAGACCATAATATTGAAAATCAATACGATATAATCAATATTGAATTTAGCAATAGTGATGAAGTGGCTAATCGGGAAGTGTTTGAGCAATGTATTGCAAAAAATAAAAATATAAAAGCAGCCATCACATTTAATTCAAAAGTACATAGGTTGGCTAAGTTGTTGGTGGATTTAGAGCAAGAAAATTTAAGAATAATCGGTTATGATTTACTTAAACAAAATGTGGAATACTTAAAATCGGGGGTCATTAATCTATTAATTGCTCAACGCCCTGACAAACAGTCGTATTCAACTGTGCGTGATATGTGTAAACAGTTGATTTACAAACAGGAAGTAAAAAAAATCAATTATATGCCCATCGATATTTTGATGAAAGAAAATATCGACGATTATATGAATTTTGTAGAATAATAAAAAAAATTTATAGATATGAAGAACTTATTTGATGTAAAAGACAAAGTAATGATTATCACCGGAGGTGGTGGTATTTTAGGACGCGGTATGTCAGAATATATGGCTTCGCAAGGTGCCAAAGTAGTCATTCTTGATCGTTGTCGCGAAGCAGGTAGAAACCTAGAAGAAGAATTACAAGCCAAAGGTTATGAAGCTATTAGCTTTTGTACTGATGTGTTGGTAAAAGAAAGTTTAGAAACAACTTGTGACGAAATTGTAGCTAAATATGGCCGTATTGACATTTTGGTGAATGCTGCTGGAGGAAATATGGCTGGTGCAACTATTGGTCCAGATCAAACCGTTTTCGACCTTGAAATTGACGCTTTTAAAAAAGTAGTAGATCTGAATCTTTTTGGAACAGTACTACCTACCATGGTTTTTGCCAAAGTAATGGCAGGACAAAAAGAAGGTAGTATTATTAACATCTCTTCTGAATCGGCTATTCGTCCATTAACCCGTGTAGTAGGTTATGGGGCTTCAAAAGCTGCAGTTACTAATTTTACTAAATTTATGGCTACTGAATTGGCAACCAAATTCGGACAAGGTTTACGCGTAAATGCAATAGCTCCTGGATTTTTCTTGACTGAACAAAATCGTGCTTTGATGACCAATTCTGACGGTTCATTAACCCCACGTGGAAATTCAATTATTGCTCATACACCATTCGGACGTTTTGGTAATCCTGATGAATTATTCGGCACTTTGCATTGGTTATCGAGCGATGCTTCAAAATTTGTAACCGGTACTATGACCGTAGTGGATGGTGGATTTGATGTGTTTTGTATCTAATTAAAGAACCAAGAACAAAGAGCCAAGAGTAAAGACTAAAAGAATTATTCCCATTTTAAAAGATCTTTAGAAAATGGTAAATCGTAAATTTTTTAAATCGTAAATTAGTAAATGTATTTATGTAAACAATCGTGGAGATGGTACGGTCCAAATGATCCAGTATCATTATGGGATATTCGTCAAGCAGGTGCAACCGATATTGTTACCGCCCTCCACCAAATTCCAAATGGCGAAGTATGGCCTGTTGAGGCAATCATGTATCGTAAAAAAATGATTGCCGAAGCTGGTTTGATCTGGTCAGTGGTAGAAAGTGTTCCTGTACACGAAGATATCAAAAAACGAACGGGTAATTATAAGGAATATATCGAAAATTATAAGCAAACCATTCGCAATTTAGCCGAATGCGATATACGTATCGTTACTTATAATTTTATGCCGATTCTCGACTGGACACGTACCGATTTGGCCTACGAAATGTCCGATCGTTCTAAGGCTTTGCGTTTTGAAATGGCTGCATTTGTTGCTTTCGACTTATATATCCTGAAACGTCCAAGTGCGGAAAAAGATTATACTGTAGATCAAATTTCGAAGGCTAAAAAACGTTTCGATGAAATGAGCGAAACTGAAAAGGAAAAATTAACCCGCAATATGATAGCTGGACTACCAGGCGCAGAAGAAAGTTTTTCTTTAGAACAATTTCAGGCGGCTTTAGACACTTACAAAGGCATTGATGATAATGAATTACGCAATAATTTATTTTATTTTATCAACGAGATAGCTTTTGTAGCTGACAAAACAGGTATTCAATTGGCCATTCACCCTGACGACCCTCCTCGTTCTATTCTTGGTTTGCCACGTATATTGAGCAATGCCGAGGATGTCAGGAAATTGTTTGCAGCAGTACCAAGTTTGAGTAATGGGATTTGCTTATGTACAGGTTCATTTGGAGTAGCTTCTACCAACGATTTGACCGCCATGTTACGTGAGTTTGGTGAGCGTTTATATTATGTTCATTTCCGCAGTACGCGCCGCAACGAGAATGGTGATTTCTACGAAGATAATCATTTGGAGGGCGATGTAGATATGTACGAAGCCATGAAAGCACTATTGGTAGTAGAATATACCTATAAACGAAATATTCCCATGCGTCCCGATCACGGACACCAAATGCTCGATGACTTACACAAAAAAACAAATCCTGGCTATTCGGCAATCGGCATGTTAAGAGGTATGGCAGAATTAAGAGGATTGGAAATGGGGATTTCAAGAACGTTGTTTTAGGAAGCCAGAAACTGGACAAGTTAGGGCAAAGAGCAAAGAAAAAAGAAAAAAGAGCAAAGAAAAAAGAGTAAATGAAAGTAACAAAAAAAGCAAATTGAAAATCATTATCTTTTGAAATAAATTGGCTTTGTTTTCAATTAGAAAAAATAATATCTATATTTCCTGTTGAATGTTAAGGAATTATGTAATCGAACTTGCATAATTCCCCTTCAGGGCTTAGGGGTTCTTATATTAAATATTATTAACAAACCAATAATACCAAATTAAAAGGAATTATGTAATTGAACTTGCATAATTCCCCTTCAGGGCTTAGGGGTTCTTATATTAAATATTATCAACAAACCAATAATACCAACATAAATGGGATTATGTAATTGAACTTGCATAATTCCCCTTTAGGGGTTAGGGGTTCTTACTTCATTATCATGATTACACTAAAAAAAGATTTCAAGTATTCTCTGATGGTGGCTACCAGTATGGGAGTTCGCATCACTCCGGTAAACGGACAACCAGTTCACAGCAGTAAACTATTCGAAATGGAAGTATCGAGTGCTGAAACCAATGTGGCCAGTATCTCATCATATCTTGGACTTCCTGTAAAAGTATTGACTACTTTTGTGAAAGATAGCCCAATAGCTCAAATGATTAAGGCAAATTTGAGAAGTAGAAACATGGATTATGAGGGCGTAGAAGTTCCACAAGGCAATCCATGGGGATATCGCCATCAGTTTAATATCGCTGATAGTGGCTTCGGTACGCGCGGACCTCGTGTTCTGAACGACAGAGCTGGCGAAGTTGGTCGTACATTGAATGTGAAAGATTTTGACTTAGAGCGTATTTTCGTAAAAGAATCTGTTCAAATACTCCATCTTTCAGGTTTAATTGCAGCATTATCAGTAGAAACAAGTGAGTTCTGTTTACAGTTAGCCCGTTATGCTAAAAAATCTGGAACGCGTATTTCTTTTGATTTGAATTATCGTGCGTCATTTTGGAAAGGGCGTGAACAAGAATTACATGAAATTTTTACTGAAATAGCCTCTGTTTCTGATATTTTAATTGGAAACGAAGAAGATTTTCAGCTCTGCTTAGGAATAGAAGGTCCAGAAGCTGGTGGTAAAGGAATTGATGCTCAGATAGAAGGCTTCAAAGGTATGATTGGTCGTGTAAAAGTTGCCTTCCCGAATGCATCGGTTTATGCCACTACACTTCGTCAGGTAATCAGTACCAATGAACATTTATGGGGGGCAATTTTGTTAGATGGAGATACATGGAATGTTATAGAACCACGTAAAATAAATGTTTTAGACCGCATTGGTGGTGGTGATGGCTTTGTAGGCGGAATGCTGTATGCCATTCTTAAAGGTTGGGAATCAGAAAAATGGGCACAATTCGGTTGGGCATCAGGTGCATTGGCCACCACTTTCCTTACCGACTACGCACAACCCGCCGACGAAGAAATGGTTTGGAGTATCTGGGGCGGAAATGCAAGGGTGAGAAGATAAAAAGAAGGCTGAGGCAAAGGCGAAGAAAAAAAGAAGGAAAAGGCTGAGGCTGAGGCTAAGAAAAAGGGAGATATTTATTTATAAATTGAAAAACTAAGTTATGGAGAAGAAATTCAATGATTTTCGTGATATGGGTGTTTGGCAAAAATCTTTCACTTTATTGATTGAAGTTTACGTTTTATTAAAACTTTTTCCTGCTGACGAACGATTTGCTTTAACTGATCAATTAAAACGTGCTGCAAATTCAGTTGTTCATAATTTAGCTGAAGGTTATGGTCGATTTGAACCGAAAGACAAAACTCGATTCTATAAAATTTCAAGAGGGAGTGCTTATGAGTCAATGAGTCAGATTCTAGTTGCTCAATCTCAAAACTATTTGAGTAATGAAAAAACTGAAAATCTTATAGCTCGATATAAAATAGTCATTGAAGAAATTAATGCACTAATTCATTCATTAGAAAAATAATCTAACAAACTTAGCCTTTGCCTCCGCCTTGGCCTAAAAAATACATTATGTTATACTACGCACTCGGTTCAACCGATATCGAACTTACTTCGGCAGACTTAAAAAAAGGTCTTATTGAAGCCTTAGAGAAAATGGGAAAGAAGCACAAAGTGCTTGCGATTCCACCTGATTATACGCGTTTGCCAAGTCGTGCTGGCGAGTTGACTGAATACGCTTGGCAATATTATGGCGATATAATGACGGATGTATTACCCGCTTTGGGAACACATTCGCCCATGACAGACCATCAAATATCGCACATGTTTGGCAGTTTACCCGCTTCACTTATTCGCGAACACGATTGGAGAAATGATGTGGTTACGCTGGGAGATGTTCCTGCTGAATTTGTGAATGAAGTTTCGGGTGGTGCGGTAGATTTTCCTTGGCCTGCACAAGTAAATAAATTATTGATAAATGGAAATTTTGATTTAATTTTGTCCATTGGTCAAGTTGTGCCGCACGAAGTGGTTGGTATGGCCAATTACAACAAGAATATTTTTGTTGGCACAGGCGGTGTCGAAGGCATCAACAAAAGTCATTTTGTGGGTGCAGCTTATGGTATGGAACGCATGATGGGACATGCTGATACCCCTGTTCGACGTATTTTCAACTATGCTTCCGAGCATTTTTCAAACCATTTACCTATAGTCTACGTTCAAACTGTAGTTGGGTTGGACAAATCGGATGGGAAAGTTAAATGCCGTGGTTTGTATGTGGGCGACGATTACGAAGTATTCGATAAAGCAGCTAAATTGGCTTTGCAGGTTAATTTTGACTTGCTAGACAAACCTTTGAAAAAAGTGCTAGTTTATCTCGATCCAACTGAATTTAAAAGTACTTGGTTGGGCAATAAATCTATATATCGTACCCGCATGGCCATCGACGATGGAGGCGAATTGATAGTGATAGCACCAGCTTTGAAAGAATTTGGCGAGGATAAAGAAATTGACCGTTTGATACGAAAATACGGCTATTTCGGAACACCTGCGACTATGAAAGCTTGCGACGAAAACGAAGAACTTCGTAAAAATCTAAGTGCAGCAGCCCATTTAATTCATGGTTCAACCGAAGGAAGGTTTAGCGTAACTTATTGCCCAGGCAAAGGAAGCGAAAATCTAACGCAGGCCGAAATTGAAAGCGTAGGTTTCAACTATGCTGATATTGATGAAGTTACAAGTAAATACAATCCTGAAACTTTGAAAGACGGTTACAACACCATGCCCGATGGCGAAGAAATATTCTATATTTCCAATCCAGCTTTGGGTTTGTGGGCGTTTAAAGAAAGATTTAAATATTAAAAACAAATAATCACCCCTAACCCCTAAAGGGGAATTTAGTTACTTTTGTCTGTTATTTTCTTGTTATTAGAAATAATTTAAACGATACTAATTTAATTCCCCTTTAGGGGTTAGGGGTAAATTTTTTATGAAGATAATTATTGACGACAAAATTCCATACATTCGGGGTGCATTTGAGGATGTAGCTGAAGTGGTTTATCTGTCCGGTGCAAAAACTACTGCAGAAATCGCTAAGGATGCAGATGCTAT
>JBBSCW010000067.1:0-12259 GCA_038249855.1 Bacteroidales bacterium | reverse complement strand
GCCTTCTGTGGTTTCATCTGATTTTTTTATTCCAGCTTCATTAATTCCTTTTTCTTGGATGCTTCCACCTTTTACGGTACCATCCCAGCCTTTCCGAAATTCCGATGTTTCCTCATTTCTCTTTATTACTGATTCTTGTATGCCTTTTTCTTGGATGCTTCCACCTTTTACGGTACCATCCCAGCCTTTCCGAAATTCAGATGTTTCTTCATTTTTCTTTATTCCTGATTGGGTTATTCCTTTTCCTTGTGCATTTTCATCACTTACTGTATCATCTCCATCTGTTTTTTTATCCACGGATGCCTCACTTCTCTTTATTCCATTTTCAGTAATTCCTTTTTCTTGAATACTTCCACCTTTTACAGTACCATCCCAACCCTTCCGAAATTCGGATGTTTCTGCATTTTTCTTTATTCCTGATTCTTGTATGCCTTTTTCTTGGATACTTCCACCTTTTACGGTACCATCCCAGCCTTTCCGAAATTCGGATGTTTCTGCATTTTTCTTTATTCCTGATTGGGTTATTCCTTTTCCTTGAGTATTTCCATCATTTACTGTATCATCACCCTCTATTGTTTTATTTATTGACCCCTCACTTCTCTTGATTCCACTTTCAGTTATTCCTTTTTCTTGTATGCTCCCACCTTTTACGGTACCATCCCAGCCTTTGCGAAAAGCTTTGCTACTACCCAATGCAAAAGTAATTCCAGCATTTACACCCATCGCATTATAACTCTGAGTAATAGTTTCAGTCTCATATTTGCCCAATGTAAGTTGCCTTTCTTCATAAAATCCTTTTTCACTGATACCGCCCTGTGGTTTTAAGGTCGAAATTTCAGTTGACACACTTTGTGCAATACGATAACTTCCTTCTGCCCAAAGCCCAACAGCTCGACCTATCATGTAATTCAGTCGTATTTTGGGAGTCGTAATTAACCTGTTCGATGCTTTTTGACTCACTTTTAATAGATCGAACTTATAATTATTTTCACCGACCTTGGTAGTTTGTACAGCTGTATATGCCCTATCTTGAAACATATTACTCAGTCCAAAACCTATAATAGGTGAAACTATGAGATGCTTCCCAATATGAAAATTAATTTGTGGTCCTACTTGCAATGTGAACCCACTATTTTTATCATTTAAATCTCCTACAAAAGCAACGGTGTTTGTTACTTGATTATACAGACTATATACTTTTGGTAACGCCTGAAAGCCATTGTTAAAACTACTGTATTCCCCGCCAACATTGAATCCAAAGTTAGCGGTTACCGGTAAAAACAGGTTAGCATTGAACCGAAACAACCCATCTAAACTGTTTTTAGAGTCAGTTCCAGCTCCTATTGAAAGCATTCCTTTGTCGCCTATTACCGTGACTTTTCCTTTTACTTTACCTGCTAAAAGAGTAGTGCTAACTCCTAAAAGAATTATTGCTAATGCAAGTGTTCTATTTGTAGTTTTCATAAAGTTATTTTTTAGTGTTAATTACAATGAGTTGTTTTTTGTAATAAACACAATTTTTTATTATAAAGTTCTTTAACTAAGTGCCTTAATTCTACTTTACCAGTTTAAAATTTCGACCCCCAAACCCCCAGTCCTCACCCCAGCCCTCTCCAAAAATAGAGAGGGAGGAAGATGGGCTTTAAGACGCAGTTTTTGTAAATCTGAATTTCAAAAAATCGACTCCTAATTTCACTCTTAAGCCCCCATTTGGGGTTTGGGGGTCAATATAGAAAATTTGTTTTTTTACAACATCAAAATCTTCTTTGTAAGTGTTTCATCATCTGATACGATTTTCACAATATACACTTTTTGGTTTTTGAGTTGGAAATCTTCGATGGCTTTGGGTTGAATTTTGCGTTGGGCAACTTTGTGTCCAGTAAGGTCAAAAATGTAGATTTCAGCTTGGTTTGCACCAGTGTTGGCCACATTCAAGTTGTTGCCTAAATTGAATATGTTAAATCTCGATGCAGTAATATCCTCATTTTTTTTATTCACAAAAACTTTGAAGCGATTCATAGGTTTTGGAGTGGTTTCTGCGGTGAATGTATAAGAAGAGCCATTAGCAGTAATGTCTGTCGAAGTTTTAGCTACCATATCATACAATGTAATTTTCTGATAGAGAGCATCAATATTCTCATGGTTAAATCTCATCGTATATTCAGGATCCTGCCCAGCTTGAAATGCTATAGTGCTGTTATCCAAATTATTAATCGCATTTATTTGATAATTGTCATCTGATTCAACTGCATATATTTGTGGTGATAGTGCAGGTACAATGAGTTTTCGAGCATCATAACCATTGTCGAACTTTCTAGTAAAATTCTTAGCGGTAATAAGCCACATTCTATCGCCTCCTGTTTCGCCCACAAGATCTACTTTGGTAGAACTAAATTGTAGTTCATTAAGCGGCTTCACCCTGTTCTGATCCGTATTTCCCGTGATTACCGAGTTGTAAATAAGACTTATATAGGCATTGGGAGTTGAATTGGAGACAAACACCAAAAACGAACTCATACTCGGGACTTGCACTGGAATACCTGAGGTTCCAGCCAAGTTTTTTGGTACGGAGATGTATTGTCCAGGTCCATTACCTAAGTTTCTGCCAACTTCTACACTGTCTCTCCACTGTGCAAACGTACCTGTATTATACATGTATACTGTTTGTTCTACATCACTTCCGAAAGTTATTTGCCGAATATCAATAGCAGCAGTATATGAATTAGCAAATAGAATCTGGCCTGGATAAAGCACACCAGCGTTAGCAGTTTTCGGTAATTGGCCTGAATTGAAATCACTATTCACGAGTCTACCTTGTATTAATGTGCTTCTTGAACTTGGATAACAAATTTCATAACCCTTGAATGGAATCATATCAGAGTTATTTGTGAGCTGAGACCAATGAGTGGTTGTGTCAGTCCCTGCCTCGTCTCGCTGCCGTACATAAGCTCCATCAAAAGTTGGACTAGCTTTAACTGTCTCAATCGGGATGCCAAAGTACTGCCAGTTATACTTATTCCTAATGGGTTTTGATAAGTCCCAACTTGACTTTGAATAAAACTCCACCGTAGCATATACAGGAGAACTTGGTGGATTCCTAAATGTCAAAGAACCATTGGCTTGGGTTGAATTGGCTTGAATGTATATCTGATCAGGATTGTCAAGAGTTGTAATCGTAGAATTGACTGTAAGGGTTAAGCCTGGCGGGATTACTAGACTTCTTATTGTTCTGTTAATTAATTGTCCTACAGATCTGTTTACATCTAAGTGTAAATCTCTTTCAGCAACAGTCCCCTGTGGTCCAACATAATTTGATCCATCAGCATATTCTACATTTTCACCACCAAGGGGTACGTATCCGGCAGTCCAGTTTGTTGGAGTTCCCCAATAGGTACTTACATTTCCCATCCAATAGTTTGTACCAATATTAACAATCATCTTAACACTTGCACTGGCAGTAGGTGTGGTAAGACAAGGATAATTTGAAGTCATTACACATGAAACACTATCACCATTTAAAGGAATATAACTATAGGTGGAGCTATTAGTTCCTACATTTGTGCCATTTACTTTCCACTGATAACTAGGGGCATTTCCTCCATTCACAGGGCTAGCGGTATAGGTTACTGGCGTACCAGTTACAACCGGATTCGCTGAAGCAACAACATTTAGGGCTGGTGTTAAATTTGGATTTACGGTTACGTTAGTCGATGATGTTACTGGGAAAACTTGTTGGAATACAATGTCATCCAATGTAAAGTCATTTCCACCGGCCACAATATTCTGATTTACAAGAGAAAGTTGAGCTACATTCACACCAGATTCTGCATTCCAATTGTAGGTGAATTGTTTCCAACTACACGTTGCTAGGTCAGCTTCATATACTGGACCAGCTTGAACGCCGTTAACATAAAGTTGTAATTGCGATGGTGATGTAGCTACAACGCTTTGTACCCAATAGGAGAATTGATAATTAGCTCCTGGTGTTACAGTTACTGATTGTGACCAGATAATTACCATATTTTGGGTTGC
This sequence comes from Bacteroidales bacterium, assembly GCA_038249855.1. Lineage (GTDB taxonomy): Bacteria > Bacteroidota > Bacteroidia > Bacteroidales > Paludibacteraceae > Paludibacter. The sequence goes on along the minus strand of JBBSCW010000067.1, from coordinate 8,227 downwards.
TCCATTTATAACCATTTGCTTAGTTCCTGGACTTAGGGTATGATCGGCACAAGCGGTAAATCCGCTATGAACAGTATTGGGGTTTGCTCCTACCCAATAAAGTGATTCTCCGCCACCAGATCCTCCTGTTGATAGATTTGTAGAATATCCATAACTACTACCAAAGCCAGTATTTCCAGCTTCGAAATCACCATTAGTTAATATGTTTACATTGCTTAAAGCACTTCCAGTGATAGAGTATGTGCCACTGAGAGGGGTAGTAGCATTATTTGTTAAGTTGTGATTCCCTACGTTTGAATAATAGTTATTTGGGCCAGTCCAGTATGGATTGGAAACAGCAGTGCCAGTGTAACTTAAATCAATGTTTGAACCAACACAATTAGTGCCATTGTTTGTTGATGAAGCTGTAATACTTGGTACAGCAATTACGACTCCATTACAGTCAATATTTATTGTAGTTGTTCCAGATGAACTAATGGTAATATTCTCGGGTCCATAACTGTTGATGTTTAATCCCAACTTCATACGGACATAAATCGTTTTCCCATTTACTTTTTGGCTAACGGGCACAATAGTCACTGATGAACCAAAAGTGTTAGGAGTTTGACTATCAGAAACTTCAAAATTTGTTGACCCTGTAACGACTACGTTTGCAGATAATGAAGTACCACTGACAGTAAAAGATTGTAAAAGTGATGGTCCATTCCCGAAGGTATACGCAAAACCAAAAAGACTTCCATTTGAAGTGAGGGTAGCTTGGGCATTAATGGCTACAACTTGCCCCTTACATGTCACGTTTTGTGTTATTGCTCCTGCTGACGCAATGGCTAGATTTCCAGGACCATAAGTGGCTACTGCTAACGCACTTTTCATTCTGACATATACCAAAGTTGGAGAAACTGTTCCACTTGTTGGACTTTTGCTTAGACTCGATACATAAGTTCCGTTGGATGTAAAGCAAATTTCAAAATTGCTAGGTGCGGTAAGGGTTATATTAGTAACTAAATTATGTCCGCTTACCGTGAAACTTTGTTCACCAGAAGGACCACTACCGAAATTATAGATGAAGCCACCCAATGTCGTAGTTGATATCGAAACTGTAGAAGTGGCTACAAAACCAGTACAACTGACATTTTTTTGAATTGCAGAAGTGGAAGTGAATGTGACATCTCCTGGATAAGAGCCTACTTGTAAATTGGATTTTAAGCGTACATAAACATTTTGAAGAGTTACATTGCCTCCACTTTGGGTGAAAGTGAGTGAAGCTGCGTAACCACCGGCTGCCGTTTTCGATATTTCGTAATTTGAGGGAGCAGTAACTGTTATACTAGCCAGTAAATTAACTCCGCTGACTTTAACTGTATCTTGTGCAGAAGGTCCATTTCCATATACATAATTTCTTGCGGATAAAGTTGTTTTAGAAATGGTAATGGTTGGTGCATTGATTACATTTCCATTACAAGTTACTTCCTGATTGGCAGCACCAGTAGAACTTGCAGTTATTATTTTTGAATTATAAGTTCCTACAGTAAATCCTGCTTTCAATCTTACATTAATAATAGAATCTGAAATAATAACTCCATTCAATACTTGTACTGAGATAGAACTTGAGTAACTTCCTGACACTGTCGCAATTTCATAATTTGTAGGAGCTTGTACTGAAATATTATCAATTAAGTATTTAGATCTAATAGTAAATGATTGTGATGTTGAGGGACCAGAACCTTCATAATAACTAAACCCACTTAAAGTTGAAGGTATTGGAGTGTAAATAACTGGTTTTGCCTTTGCCAATACAAAAAAGCGGTTCGATCCAATTAAATCGGAAATAGAAATGGAAGTTGGATTTTTTGTTCCACTAAGCAATGTATAAGTGCCAGTTTTACTAGTACTTCCACCTACTACATCCATAGGTGCAATAGCTATACTTTTTGCTAAAGTTACTCTACTGCTCGTAAAGTTACCCGTTGTTGTCAAAGCCCAATATTCTGTACTTCCTATCGAAGTGATAGTTGTGCCATCAGCTGTTCCTCCTGATGCTGTACTAAAGGCTTGTACTTGTGCAGTTATTGTTCCAGAGCCAGTCGTGGGATTGAATAGCGTAAATGGCAAATAAGAAGTTCCATTACCAACTGGATAAAGATAACTTGCCGGTGAAGATAGGTTTGTAGGTAAAGTCCAACTTACAGGACCATCTATAAATGACGAGGCTACTATGGCAGAACTTGATGTGTTCGTGATACTTAATAAATTACCCGAAGTTGTATTGAGTTTTCCGCTTGTTAAGGTTAGAGTTCCCGATACAGTTACTGCATTGCTTAAAGTTACTCCAGTGGGTGAATCGTTATTGATTGTTAAATTGTTGGTAGTAGTTAATCCATTTCCAGTTACTTGTGCTGCCGAATTATTATAAATGTAATTGGCTGCATTATTATAAGTTCTTGTGCCAGTAACTCTTATATTCCCTGATGCGCCCGAAGTAGTAATACCATTATTTGATTTAATTCCTAAAGTACCGCCTGATGCCAAGTTAAATGTTCCACCCCCATTGACTGTGGTTGTTTCATGGGCCATTTGTAAGTAGGCGTTATTGTTGACCGTGAAATTTATAGTGTTTGAAATTGTACCCCCAGAAGTATAGGTCTGCATGGCATTCCCGTTGAAGTTTATTGCTCCTGATCCGCCTGCTGTTTCTGTTATTGAACCACCTGAATGAGTGAAATCTCCGGCAACATTCATTGTGAAGGTATTACTTCCACTGTTAAAGTTAAGTGTACCTGCCGACATGTTAAAGTTAGCACTAACTGCTAAAGTTTGAGTTGTGCCTGCCGAAAGAGTTAATTGAGCAGAATTTGTAGACTGCACATTGAAATTCCCATTAATTGTGCGAAGATTTGCAGCCAATGAAATATTGGCACTTTGCCCAGTACAATTCCAAGTAAAGTTCCCAAAACTCTGATTGAATGACGCAGCAGTGGGCACAGTAGATGTAACTCCTGTGACTAAACATGTTGAATTATTGTCCCAAGTGGCTGTTGGGATGCTACCACTATTTAGAGCATGTTCATAAGTACCGCCACTCGAAAAGCTTAAGTTAGAAGTGCTTGAGGTAATTGTACCAACAGTTCCTCCGCCAGTCCCATCATTGATTAATGAACCTGTTACTGTTGTATTCGAATTTGTAGCATTGAGTATTGTACCTTCACCTACAGCTGTTAGAGCTAGAGTGCCTGCAATTTGAAATGTAGGATTTGAACCTGTAAATGCAATGGTCATTGATCTAGTTCTAGACCCAGTTGACCCTTTTAATGCTAGTGAACTCCCAGCATCAATTAAACTTCCTGAATTGTCAATGGTAATTGTTCTCTTCCCGCCCGATGATGTGAAAGTTACGTCAGCACTGTTATTGATTGTTAGGCTATTGAATGTATGGTTTGTGCTAATGTTGATATTTCCTATAGTGTTTATTATAACATCATCGCTTGAACCTGGTACTCCAGATGGGCTCCAATTCCCAGCTGTGTTTGAAGTGCCATTGTTTGCTCCAATCCAAGTTTTTGTTGCTCCTTCAGAAAAATTAATCACAGCAAAGCAAAACACTAAAATTAGCCATAGTGCTTTGAAGTTTTTTATAGTTTTTCCTATGTTTAATAAATCAATCATCATTAGAAATGAAAAGGTAAGTAATATCTCAAAAACAATTTTGATTCAATATTGTTCCGATAAAATACAGTCGTGGGTACAAATATAATAAATTTTATTAGGAGAAACAATTTATTGAGTCCCAAATTAAAATACAATAAGGATTTCTATCTAATTCAATGACTGGATGTTAAATTGTTGATTGAAAACAGTTTAATACTAACCTTCAGTAGTCGATTTTTTTGTTTCGAATTTCACCAAGATTGAAAACGTAAACAAACAGCAGTTATCTGTTTTTAGATGACTGCTGTTTGTTAAAATTGATTGAAAGGGTGATTCTTAAAAACAAAGAATTTCAAAGTGTTTTGTTCCTAAATTCTCACTCTATCCTACCTGTTCTTTCATTTTTAGGTTCTATCTTGAGTGGATTCTTTGAAATTTCGGCATGAATTATCCTGTTTTGATAAATATCGCAAGCCATGTAAATAGCTTGTCGGAATGAATCTTCGGAGGCTAAATTTTTCCCCGCCAAATCGTAAGCTGTACCGTGTGCAGGCGAGGTGCGAATAATCGATAAACCGGCTGTAAAATTTACGCCACTTTCCATCGATACGGTTTTGAAAGGTATCAAACCTTGATCATGATACATAGCCAAAACACCATCGTATTTATTGAATTGTCCTGAACCGAAAAAGCCGTCGGCAGGGAAAGGACCAACACATACAATACCATGTTTTTCAGCTTTTTTGAGTGCTGGAATAATTATACTTTGTTCTTCATCGCCTATCACACCTTCGTCGCCAGCATGTGGATTTAAGCCCAATACAGCTATTCGAGGTCGGATAATCGAAAAATCTTTTTTTAAAGATTTGTTAAAAACCAATAACTTTTCAACAATTAATTCGGTAGTTAGTTTCGTAGCTATTTCATCCACTGGTATATGACCCGTAACCACTGCTACACGCATTACATCGTTGATTAATAGCATCAATGCTGGAGTACCTGTTCCAAAGTTTTCCTCTAAATACTCGGTATGTCCTGGGAAATGAAAATCGGCGGATTGAATATTTTTTTTGTTGATAGGAGCGGTGATCAAGGCGTCTAAACTACCCTTCTTTAAGTCCGAAACTGCTAGTTCCAATGCACTAAACGCTGCTTTTCCAGCTTCGGGAGTCGAACGTCCTAATTCTACTTTTAAATCATCGTCTGCACAATCGATGACATTAATTTTCTTCGGATTTAATTCGTCTACCGTGTTGATGATATTCAGATTTACAGCCTGCAAATCAAGATGCTTGCGATAAAAAGCTGCCGCTTTGGTCGATCCGTATATTACTGGTACAAAGGCCTCAAGTACCCTGATATCGGATAGTGTTTTGAGTATTACCTCGTAACCGATACCGTTTACATCTCCGTGAGTGATGCCAATAACTATTCTTTCTTTTTCCATTTTTCTATTTTGTTTCTTTTTTATCGGCAACGACCGATACTTCATCAATAGCATTGATTTCTTGTGGCAATTTTGCAGAGAAAACAACCGCTTCGAGTCGGCGAATTGGATTACGTTTTTTGTGACCGGGTGCAAAAACAAATACTTCCATGGTAATTACTCGTTGGTTTATTTCGTCTAATCGGGTGTGGCTGTAAAACGGTCCACCCATGGCAGCTCCTTTCATCATTCGCCACAAACCTCTTAATTCAGCACAATATCCTTTATTTACCCAAATTTCATTGAAAGTTGGTTGAGCCCATTTTAACTCTGTTCCCATATATGAACCAGCTATTTCCCCCGGAAGATTGGCCTTCATTACCGAATCCCGTTTGGCAATTAGAAATTCTTTGCTAAAAGTTTTTTTATCGGTGTAAGGATATGAATAGATAACGATATTTTGATTCACTCCTGCTTGCTCATTAGTTAGCCAATAGAAATCTTTTTTGATGGTGGCCTTGCTTATCCCTTGTGGTATATCAATCTGAATACCAAACAATTTTTCAATTTCGGCTTTGTTTGTTTGATTAATATAGTTTTTGTTAAATGCGATAGTGCGTTCGCGTTCTAATTTAATATAATAATCTAAGATATTTTTCCCATATTGCTTAATGGTGGCTGCAAAAGAGGAATCGCTTGGTGCAACTATCCTAACTATAGCCTGTGGAGCAGCCCATTTGTCCTTGCCATAAGTGATTTTAGGACTTGTATATTTATTAGAAATCTCAGTAATTAAAAGATTTCTTGATGGCTTTAATACATCGGTAAACTCCAAAGGCGTACATTGATGCACATCCATCACTGGTTCGGGTTGAGGTAAATCGTTCATGTCGCTGTTCAATAAATCAACCAAAGATCTACCAGCTGGTAATTTCCACAAGGAATCTTCCATTACCACGAGTATCTCGTACTGCGAACCTGTTACCGAGGGTAAAGTATATCCAGTATTAAAACAAGAGCTTAACAACAATATTGCAAAGGAAAAAACGGAAAGTTTCTTTCCAAATTTGAGAACATTCGTGGATAGTTTCATGGTAAGTATTTTTTTTAAGAGTTTCGTGTTCAGCGTTTCGTGTTTCGTGTTCAGTGTTTATCGTTTAGTGTTCAGTGTTGTTTGAATAGTTATTATTTATTCCCTTGTAGTAATGTTTCAAACTCCATTAGTCTTACATTATTGACATATTGCCATATTAGCATATTCTCATATTGGCAAATTATCTTATTGACAAATTGGCAAATTCTATTCCCGCTACTCGTTCCCTTGATTACTTGTTTCCTATTTTGCCTTCGCCTTTGCCTAATTTTCTGACCTACTTCTTCACCGATTTTACACTAAAAAACGACATAACAGACGACATCAATCTGTTTCGTTCTTTTTCCGACTGTATTGTTTCAAAAGGAAAGCCAAACGAGCAAGTTTTATATTGTCCCCAATAGGCAACTCCTGCGCTCAAATTTGAGTCGGAATATCTACAAATTGTCAAAGCTCCATTGGCTGCTGGCTCTATGGCATCGGCTGATTCTACAAAATATGAATCCTCGTTCGGTTCAGTAAATAAATGTATGTCAGCCTTGTCGAATTGAGTATAAGTTGAATTTAGCATTTTTACTAGTGATCCTAGAATAGAGTTTTTAGATTTGAATTTAAATTTAAGGATATTCTCCATGAAAATTCTTTCTTCGGTATTGATATAATTATATTTATAAAAATCCGAACCAATGAAAGCTCCACTGATTAAGAGGTTTCCACCATCCAAACAATATTTTGATAAATGTTGTTGCAAAGCTAATGGAAATGTTTTAAATTTCAGTTCTTTTTTTACAATTCCAATATTTGTTTGCTTTTGTTTACCCAGAATCAAATCTACCATTTTGTAATTACTAAGGTTAACTTCACCCTCCAAAACCGATGCTAAACTACATGAAACAAATGAATATCCAGCGGATTTTATAGATTTTCCATGTAGATATGGATAATCGAAGCTATTTCCGGCTATGACTTTCGTTTCATAATTTGAATAACTCGCTCCAAATCCGGGATTTTCGTCGGTTAACCATGGTTTTGTCCGATCGAATTCAAATTGTTTCCCAATAAATGAATAATCGTTCAGATAAGGAACACCAGGATCTTCATCGAAATAAAAACCGCCTGTTTTTAGATCTACTACCTTACTTGTAGGTGCGGATGTCCTATCGAAACCGTTCACAATCAACACTTCTGGTTTATTGTTATTCACCTTGCAAACTGATAGAATTTCGGAAGGAAAACTTTCTCCTCCCATATTTGAGGCCGTAATCTTAAAACTGTATATTTTTCCGGGTTGTATCTCAATTATAACTCGATTATTTTTAATACTTATTCCATTGTTAAATCCACCTCCGTCCACACGAGTATATAAGATGTAGGCCTCTGATTTTGCTGTCGGTTCCAAGCTGTCAATACTTACTTTCCAGCTCAGTTCTATCTTATTTTTATCAATAAATTTACTCCTCATATTGCTAACTGGCAATGGCTGAACAATATATGGAGTTCCTGAATTAAAACACATGTACTTCAACATGCCTTTATAAATAGCCCTGCTTACCGTGAAACGGAAATGAGGATCCAAACCATAACGCATATCAGCAAAATTTTGGTGAGACAGTATTTCGAGCAACATGGTTGGAACTTCGGGTACACGCGATTCGTTGTACGACTTGTTCCACAATCCTCTACGAGTCCACTCTGGTGCAAAAACTTTGCGTACATCATCCACAATTTGAGTCTGTATCAAGTCGGTCAATTCCCGTGCTGTCCAGCGTGAGTATTTGTTTTCATACGCACTTTTTCCGTCATTATTGCTAACGCTGTAAATCCCTAATGTTCCGATTATTGAATCGTTATAGGTTGTGCCTGCATCACTGTGAAAAGCGAAAGCCATATCAATTGGGACTCCTAAGCCAGCCTTTTGTGGTAAAATAGATGAACCACCAGCTAAATAATTAACCCACAAAGCTCTCGATTGAAAATCATCTGTATAGTCGTTTGCTCCTTTATTTTTGCTGTAAATGCTGTCAGGCATACCTGCCCATTGCAACCAATAGCGAGCAGCTTCG
>JBBSCW010000066.1:0-12325 GCA_038249855.1 Bacteroidales bacterium | reverse complement strand
TCAAGCACCGTTTTACAAGGAAATTCGCGATACCTTGTCTGATGCATTGGGCAATGTAAAAATTGCGTTGAATGAAAATATCAAAGCACAACGATCTGTACATTTTGTATTGGGAGGCGACCATTATTTTAGGGCTTGGGGACGACCTTTTAAATTTACAACTGAAGCTTATTTGAAATTAGCCGATCGAGTAGTGAGTTATTCCATTGATAATGTACGAATTAGATATTCGGGCGAAAATGACGCAAAAGCCTATACAGCAGGACTCGATTTCAAGATTTTCGGTGAATTGGTTCCTGGAACAGATTCGTGGATAAACCTTTCGTTGATGAATTCAAAGGAAAATTTATTGAATGATTCCTATCTAAAAAACGAATATAACGATGAAGGTGAGATAATTAGTAAAAACATATATTTTCCTGGTTGGCTGCCTCGACCCAACGAACAGCGCTATGCTTTTTCCATGTTGTTTCAAGATTATTTGCCCAATAACCCTAAATACAAAATGCAGCTAAAATTCATTTGGTCGGATGGGTTACCTTTTGGAGCTCCCCGCAATGTGGCTTACAGAGCGGCTTTTCGCACACCTCCCTACCGAAGGGTCGACATTGGAGCATCGAGAGTGTTGGTAAGTGGCACTGATAAATGGATGGATAGGAATTGGCTGAAACACGTGAAGAACATTTGGATCAATGTGGAAGTGTTTAATTTGTTGGACTTCAAAAACGTAAACTCATATTATTGGGTTACTCAAATCGATGGAACGCAAGTTGCCACTCCAAATTATTTGACGGAACGTCAGTTAAATCTAAAATTGATAGTGGATTTCAAATAGGTTATAGGTATAGGCGTTTAGACCGCTGGACTATTTGTTTGTTTATTAGAATGAAATCTGTGAAATTCTTCTTTTTATTTGAGATATTAGTCTAATTCATCCAATTTTTGGAATCTAATCAATTGCCTCCTGCTTTAGCTGGAGGCAATAAAATACAAACGAATAAGGCTTTAGCCAAATTTCGCCTATCCTTATCTTTAATTATATCAGTTATTTATCTAATATGGCTAAAGCCTTTTGTCTATTATAAACTTATATCCCTCCAACTAAAGTTGGAGGCAATTGAAGTTAAAACCCTGCGCTCTAAGCACCTATACCATATAAATTATTTACGAAATGGCTCAGTATGGATATTCGTTATCGTATTTTTTCCGAACCGTTTTCGAATATTTATCTCGACATCAGTAGCAATTTCATGCGAGTGAATAAAGCTGACCTCATTCTCCAATTTGATATGAACATCTACGGCATAAATACTTCCTATTTTACGGGTTTTCAAATTATGAAATGCTTTGATTTCAGGATTTTGAAGAATTATTGTTGATATTTCATCATTAATTTCTGCGGGTAAGGCTTTTTCGAGTAGTTCGTGTACACTTGGAATTCCTAATTCAATGGCCACTTTAATAATAAAAAAGCTCACCACGACTCCGGCAATAGGATCTAAAATTCTCCATTTTTCTCCCAAAAATATAGCACCCGCTATTCCTAATGAAGTTCCAATCGACGAAAAAGCATCACTCCTATGGTGCCAAGCATTCGCTATAACAGCTTGGCTATTAATTTCATCTCCAATTTTTCGAGTATATCGATATAGCAATTCCTTGGTTACTATAGAAAAAAGTGCAGCAATCAATGCTAACAAGGTTGGACTTTCAAGAGTTTCTCCATTGAAAGTACTAATTATTTTGATAGCTCCACTAATAAAAATACCAAATCCAACTACCAATAATGCGAGGCTAATAAGTAAAGTAGCAAAAGTTTCATACTTACCATGTCCGTACAAATGGTCTTCGTCCTTTTCCTTACCTGCAATTCGAATGAATACAATGACAATAATATCCGTAAAAAAATCGGACAAAGAATGTACGCCATCGGCAATCATAGCGGTACTTCGCCCAAGTATACCGGCCAATAATTTAAAAATGGTAAGGAGTAAATTTACAAAAAAACCAACCCAAGTTACCTGCTGGGCCGTCTTCGAACGGGTGTCTATCATCGATTTATTCGTTTCAAGTTTAATTATTTCAACAACAATGTTCTAAATTACAAATTTCAGTTTCGGTCTCAAATTCGAAAGTAGCGTGATGTATGCCTATTTCCAACAAAGAAGCTCTTATTTTTGATTTTATATTGGCTAATTCTTCTAAGCCAAATGCCTGTTTTACAACAATATGCACCGATAAGATATTATAACTTCCATCTATAGACCAAATATGTAAATCATGTATTTTTAGTACTTCGTCGAAGGATAGTAAATGAGTTTCAAGCTGCTTAATATCAAGCTCTTCTGGGATTGCTTGAAGTATAACCCTGAAAGTATCTCGTAAATTTTTATATACATTGAAAAGAACATAACAACTAATTCCAATAGACATAAGAGGGTCAAGTATCGGAACATCGAAGAAATACATGACCACTGAACCAACTAAAATAGCAGCCCAACCAAGCACATCTTCAAACAAATGTAACATTACTACTTTTTCGTTGATTGAGTTACCTTTTTTAAGTCGAAATACTGCTGCACCATTTACCACTATACCCAAGACAGCCAACCAAAACATACCTGCCGCCTCAGCTTGAACCGGCTGAAGTATACGTGGAATGGCTGCCGAAAGCACAATAATACTCCCAACAATCAACACCATCGAATTAATTAACGCTCCCAAGAGGGAAAAGCGTTTGTATCCATATGTAAATTGACTATCACGTCCCTTTTTGGCTATTTTTTGAAAATACCAAGCCAAACCCAACGAAAGTGAATCGCCAAAATCGTGTACTGCATCAGAAATAATAGCAATACTATTGGTAAGTATTCCACCAACAATCTCGATAATAGTAAACCCAAAATTAAGAAAAAAAGCTACTTTTATATTTTCGACATCGCCATGATTGTGTTGATGATGTTGCTGAGTATGTTTGTGTTCTGACATCGGTTTGTTTATTGGTTAAACAAAAAATAATTTTAAGTGTTCGGTTGAATGTAGGTATTTTTGAAAAAAATTATTTAAAATATTATTTTTCAAGCATTAAACCAGTCGTTCACATCGACATCATAACCAGTACCATTCATATAATTGTAAGTGGCCAAATTCAAACCTTTGCCATAATACTCAAGATCAATCGGATTTTCAGTACTGAAAGGGATTTCATTGTTCGCAAATTTATTTGGAAATTCTTGAAGAGATTTCGCACCCACAGAAGCTGGATTTGTACCCGAAGGACTGTGAATAGTCATAGCATATCGGTGCCAAAATGCAGAATGTAACCAACCATTGGCAAATAAATCACGAACTACTTCGAGCGAATCAACTGTTTCCTGAGCAGTTTCAGTCGGGAAACCATACATCAGATATGCGTGAGTCATTATTCCCACATCGGTTAGATTTTTCATGGACATTTGAGCAGTTTCAATGGTAATGCCTTTATTAATGAGCTGCAAAACCCTTGGTGAAGCCACTTCAAGCCCACCAGCTACAGCCACACAACCCGATTGTGCTAACAAATAACAAAGCTCGGGAGTATATGATTTTTCAAAACGCACATTGGTCCAATAACTAACATTCAGTTTGCGGCGGATAATTTCCTCGGACAATTTTCGGAGCAAGGCTGGCGGTGCAGCTTCATCCACAAAATGGAAACCAGATTCGCCAGTTTGCGCCATTATTGTTTCCATTCGGTCAACCAATAATTCGACAGGAGCTTTCTCGAACCGCTTGATATAATCCAAAGTTCCATCGCAGAAAGCACATTTCCCCCAATAACAACCGTGAGCAAGCGTCATTTTGTTCCATTTCCCGTTGCTCCAAAGCGAGTGCATCGGGTTGGTCATTTCTATCAAATTTAAGTATTGATTTTCCAATAAACCATCATAATCGAGCGTACCCAAGTCAGCAAATTTAATATTTTCCTGACTATCAAAATTTACGCGAATCAACTTTTTATCAGCATCTCTATATATTGTTCTGACTAATTCGCCATGAGTCAGGATGCGTAATAACGGCAACTCTCCATCATCAAAAGTAAGATAATCAATATAATCAAATATCTTTGCATCAGTTATTTGCCTTAATTCTGTATTCACATATCCCCCACCCATGATAATTTCTATCTTTGGATGATGAATTTTCAACCATTGGGTACAACGCAAAGCACTCAATAAATTACCCGGAAATGGAACCGATAATCCAACAAATTCAGGCTGGAAGCGAAGAATCTTTTCAGAAAATAAAACAATAAGCTCATTTTCTATATACGAAAGTGGTTTTTGAAGCTCTGACTCTAACATGTCGAACTCGGGCAGGTGCATACACAAAGATTCTGCATAGCGAATTAATTCAAAATGTGAATCTAAATTTTTGTGGATTAATTCGACAATATCTTTCAGAAATATAGTGCATAAATGTACTGCTCTATCGTAATTTCCAGTTATACCAAAAGCCCATTCAAGATCCTCGCTTGCAGGTGTTTTCTTGGTTTTAGGCCAGTAATTTATCACACTAAATCGCATGGACAAAGTCATGTCTTTACCCGATAAAAAACGAATAACTGGATCAATATTCTTGATATAAAACGCGGCATTTTGTAGCATGTTACGGTGCTGCTTATTCAACTTTTTAGTTTCAAGAATTTCAAAAATTTCGGTCAGTTTTTCTTTACAAAAAATCCTGTTAATCAACTCTATACTTAAATCGGTTTGAGCAGCATCTATATTTCGACTTTTTAAAAACCCAAGTAATTGAGCCGTAGATGGGAATGATGTATTCAGTTGAGTAAGTGGCGGAATTACAAGGAGAATTTTCATAGACCTCCCTAAATCCTTCCCGAGGAGGGACTTTAAGACATGTTCTGTATTTTCATTTTCTTTACTTAAAGAGATATTTGTTGAATGCTTCACGTTTGACATGCCCTATTATTTAATTTCTATACAAACATAATCAATATTATTTGGAAAATTAGGTAATTATTAAGCTAAATATAAATTAGCCTACAATTTATTATATATAGACCGCAAGAATCAAGAATCAAGACATAAATTCCATATTAATTATGTGACAAATCAATATGTCAGATTTACAAACTCGTTGTATATATTTCGAACTAACCGCTTAATAATTTGAATATTCAATTAGTAAATGTAACTTTGTAGGCTATTAAGCATAATTTTGAGTGAAAAACATTCCATTCTTCTATGTTCTTAGTTAAAAAAATAAACAACAGCTATTTTCTTGGATATAAAAAGACAATTTTAGCATAATATGAAAAAACTATTTTTATTTATACTTTTAATAATAAGCACATTAACTTATTCACAGACAGCAAGCGAAGCTGAGAATTATTTCAACAACAAGCAGTATTTTCAAGCAAAATCTATCTTTGAAAAGCTTTTGGATCGCAGGCCAAAAGACGCCTTATTGAATTACAAATATGCTCGTTGTTGTTACGAATTAAACGAAAACGAAGAATCCATAAAACACTTTCTATTGTCGGGAAACCGCTTTACACTTAAAGACTGGTACCTCGGAGAACTGTATTTTAAAACCTATCAGTTCGACGAATCAATAACAGCATTGGAAACATATCGTGCTACTTTGCCCGAAAACGACAAAAGAATAACTGAGCTAAGTTCCCAAATTGACAAAGCCAAAATTGCTCAAAAATTGATGAAAAGAGTTGAAAATATTGCTTTAATTGATAGCACATTAGTAAATAAAGAGGACTTTTTGCGTGCTTACAAATTAAGTAAAGATGTAGGGACGCTTGGGCGTGAACCAATTAAAATAACCAAAAACAAATGGGACGATAAAATCACATTCACTACACAACGTGCTGACAGAAAGTGTTTTTCCGACTCAGTTCATGGCAATTTGGATATCTTTTCCTCCTTTAAGTTACTCGACAATTGGTCGAAACCCGTTTCCATTTCAGCCGAAATAAATACCAAAGCAAACGAAAATTATCCGTTTTTACTTCTGGATGGAGTTACACTCTATTATGCTTCCGATGGAGAAAATTCAATGGGAGACTATGATATATTTGTAACAAAATACTCGGCTGCAAATCAGAAATACCTTTCACCTGAAAATGTGGGATTCCCCTTTAATTCGCCCGCTAACGATTATATGATGGTTATTGATGAAAATCAGAAAATTGGTTGGTTTGCAACAGATAGGAATCAGATTGCCAACAAAGTAATGATTTACAAGTATAAATATGAGGACAGTAAACTTTACTTCCGTTCGGAAAACATAGATAGTTTAAGGCAAGTGGCACAACTTAAAACTTTCCGAAAAACGACTAAATATCAGCAAGATACAAAATCAAACACGTCAAATTTGCAGTCACAGGACAGTGAAAAGGAATTTTCTGTTGTCATCAATGATTCGACTGTTTATACTACATTGGAACAATTTACTAATCCATTGGCACGTACAAAAATTACAGAGTGGTTAGGCAATAAAAACAATTTGAAACTATTAATTAATGAGTTAAATGAGGCTCGGAATAAATTTTTAGTAGAAGAAAAAGCAGAAGAACGGGAAAAAATTGGAGAACACATATTGAATTCAGAAAAGAAACTACTCGAATTGAATATAATAACCCAAAAAGCACTTCATGAAGCTTGTAATTTGGAAATTACATATAACAATAAATAATCTGATTATCGGTCATTTAGGACCTGAAACAAATTAATATTTTGATTTCTTACATAAATGACTGATATTTTGAAAATATGTAGTATTTTTACGCTATATATTTTAAAACTATGGAAATAATTATTGTAGTGATTTTGCTGCTTGTGGGGATAGTATTCTTTTTATTGGAATTATTTCTCATTCCGGGAATTTCTTTGGCAGGAATTGCTGGCACTTTGTTTTTAGGTGGAGCAGTTTATGTTGCTTATAATGAAATTGGTACAAGTGCTGGACATCTTACTTTATTGGGTGGCTTAGTGCTATTGGGAGTTGCTATTTGGATTTTTTTCCGCTCGAAAACGCTCGAAAGAATGTCGCTTACAACTGAAATTGACGGTAAGAATGATCCTCTTGAAAATATGGTTATCAATATTGGCGATTTTGGAATTACAAGTTCAAGATTGGCACCGATGGGAAAAGTGAAAGTCAACGGTCATATCGTAGAAGCAAAAACGAACGATGACTTTATCGATGAAAAAGTGGAAGTAGTTGTGCTCGAAGTAATGAAAACAAATATATTGGTTGCCAGAAAAGAATCTTAAATTCATACTAATATATTTATAAATATCAGATTATTAATCATTTAAATTAAATAAAATTATGGTTGGAATTGAAATTGTTGGTTTAGTAGTATTAGGCATACTGCTGCTACTTTTCTTTTATTATGTGCCTTTCCTGCTTTGGCTTTCAGCCAAGGTGTCGGGAGTCAACATTTCCCTTATTCAATTGTTTTTGATGCGAATTCGTAAAGTTCCGCCTCACATCATTGTTCAATGTATGATTGAAGCTCACAAAGCTGACATTAAAGAAGTACAACGCGATGGACTGGAAGCTCACTTTTTGGCAGGCGGACATATCGAGCGTGTTACACATGCTTTGGTTTCAGCGTCGAAAGCAAATATCGATTTGACTTTTAAAATGGCAACCGCTATCGATTTAGCTGGTCGCGATGTTTTTCAGGCAGTACAAATGTCGGTAAATCCGAAGGTGTTGGATACGCCTCCAGTAACTGCTGTTGCTAAGGATGGTATTCAGTTGATAGCCAAAGCGCGTGTTACAGTTCGTGCCAATATCAAACAATTGGTTGGTGGAGCAGGCGAAGAAACTATTCTAGCTCGTGTTGGCGAAGGTATTGTATCTTCTATTGGTTCCTCGGAATCTCATAAAACTGTACTCGAAAATCCAGATTCAATATCTAAATTAGTATTGAAAAAAGGATTAGATGCAGGAACAGCATTTGAAATTCTATCCATTGATATTGCAGATATTGATATCGGCAAGAATATTGGAGCTCAATTACAAATGGATCAGGCAGAAGCTGATAAAAATATTGCTCAAGCTAAAGCTGAAGAACGTCGTGCTATGGCAGTTTCGCTCGAACAGGAAATGATAGCCAAATCGCAAGAAATGCGTGCCAAAGTTATAGAGGCTGAGGCTCAGGTTCCTCAAGCAATGGCAGAGGCTTTCCGCAGTGGTAATTTAGGAATCATGGATTATTATAAGATGAAAAATATCGAAGCCGATACATCTATGCGTGAAAATATTGCAAAACCCAAATCATCGGGCAAAAGCACTACTAAATAATTTCCGGATTAATTCTTAAAAAAACGGTTCGAGAATAAACTCCGAACCGTTTTTTTATTATTGCTTTGCAAATAATTAGCAAATACTTATATTTGCATCACCAAATTTAACAATGATGAAATACTAAATTGTTCTGATTATTTCATCTTTTTTTAAAAATTCTAATTATTATTCATCTTTTTTTCAAAATCAATATGGAAAAGAAATTGCTTCGTTCACGAAATGCTATGATTGCTGGTGTTTGCGGCGGGATTGCTAATTATTTCAGCTTAGACCCTACCCTTGTACGTGTAGCTTACGTTATTCTATCAGTTATTTCAGCTGGGTTCCCTGGTCTATTAATTTATTTATTGTTGATGTTAATAATGCCGAAGGAGTAGCGTTTATTCAGCGTTTAGGGTTCGGTGTTTAGAGTTTAGGGTTTAGAGTTTGGAGTTTGGAAAAGTCCCAAAAGGGATGACGAGTAATCCATTTGAAATTTGGGATTTGGGGTTTGAAATTTTTGAAGACTACGCCTTTGCCTATGCCTTTGCCTTTGCCTTGAAACTCATAACTTGTCTTCTCGTTTACTAGTTTACTTTTCTTCTCGTTTACTAATTGAAAATATGTACAAAAGAATCGTTTTTATAATACTTGCCTTTTTTATATCAATTTCATCTTTTTGTCAGACCAATGTTGACAGTATTCACATCGTAAAAAAGGGCTTGGAATACAGTTGTTTTGCTGACGGTTTCCAATTAAAGCCTGACAATATGAAATTTATAATGCGAAATAATTCTGAATCTTTGAATTATTTGAAAAAAGTACAAACTTCCTCCATTATATCGTTTGGGATGGGTTATTTAGGAGGAGCTTTAATAGGGTGGCCAATCGGCACAGCAATAGGCGGCGGTGAACCTAATTGGATTATAGCATTAGTTGGTTGTGGAGTTGTAGCTGCTACAATTCCAATCGTAAATTCAAGTAATAGAAATCTAAAAAAGGCGGTTGACTGCTATAATAGAGGAGTACCTTTTGCTGACAAACCGGATATTGATGTAAGTCTTGGGTTAAACAGCAATGGCTTAGGACTTTCATTAAGGTTTTAGGGTTTGGCGTTTTGTGTTCAGGGTTTAGTGTTTTGCGTTTAGTGTTTAGTGTTTTGCGTTTTGTGTTTAGCGTTTTGTGTTTAGCGTTTTGTGTTTAGCGTTTTGTGTTTAGCGTTTAGCGTTTTTAGCTTGAGTCTTTAGGTTCTGGGTTCGGCTTCTTAATGGAAGAGTCCTGAAATTGCAAGAAATAATTTACTTCATTTTCGACATCAAAGTTCTGAATTTTTGCAAACCCCTTCTTTGCCTTTTTTCTATCCTTTGCCTTCGCCTCAGCCTTTGCCTTTTTTAATTGATTACTTGTCCACCTGTTTACTTGTTCACTCGTTTACTTGTCTACTGACTTACTATTTTCTTTCTCGTTTCACTTCCTTTTTCTATCTTTGCCGAAAATTTATAAAAATGTTAAATACACATATAGGGGAATTTGCTGCTTTGGCGGTATCAGTCTGTTGGACAATGAGTGCTTTGTTTTTTCAAAAGGCGGGCGACAAGATTGGATCGTTATCGGTGAATTTCATTCGTTTAGCTATGGCATTTCTCTTGTTGGGCTTAACAACTTTATTTACGAGGTCGATGATTCTACCCTTTGATGCTACCCTTTATCAGTGGTTTTGGTTGGGATTGTCGGGTTTTATCGGATTCTTTCTGGGCGATTTATTTCTTTTCAAATCCTATTCTGTCATTGGCTCTCGTACGGCTGCACTCATCATGAGTTTTGCTCCTATGCTAACGGCTATAATTGGCTGGTTTTTCTTAAGTGAGAAACTCTCCGCACTCAATATGATTGCTATATTTGTTAGTTTATCAGGAATAGTAATAGCCATTGCCAATAAAAAAATGAAACTTAATATACCTTTTAAAGGCTTTTTATTGGCTTTTGGCGGAGCATTGGGTCAGGCAGGTGGACTTATATTAAGCAAAAAAGGCATGGGCGATTACGACCCAATTGCAGCTACACAAATTCGAGCCATTTTCGGACTTATTTCTTTCGTAATTCTAATCACTTATTTAGGTCGTTGGGGTAGAATTAAAGAAGCCTCAAAACACAAAACTGGAATGCGCTCAGTTTTGATTGGTTCGTTTTTCGGTCCTTTCATTGGTGTTGCGTTATCGTTGTTTGCCATTCAGCAGACCAAAACAGGTATTGCTTCTACATTGATGGCGTTGGTTCCAATTCTGATTATTTGGCCATCGGCTATTATGTTCAACGAAAAAATAAAGCCCCAACATATCATTGGAGCTTTAATTAGTATTATTGGGGCTAGTTTATTTTTTTTATAAATGACCCTTAACCCCTGAAGGGGAATTAAATTAGCTTCGGCTAAGTGGTTTGCTTGTCAACTTTTTTGTCTACTTACTCGTTAACTATTTTGCTTGTGCCTGTGCCTCAGCCTTCCTGTCAACCTGTTTATGGAGTTTGCGACATTTCACATGGGGCGGGACTCAGCCACTATACTTACTCGTTTCCTTATAACTTTTTGGCCTGTGCCTAAGCCTCAGCCTTCCCATCTACTTCTTTCCTCGTCCACTCGTCCACTCGTTTCCTCGTTTCCTGAATTTCTACTTTTTCCAATTCAAATCTCTTACGGCATAAATTCGTTCAATAATTTCTACCACTTTCAACCCTTCCAACACATTGGTTGTAATAGTGCCTTTGTCGGTCAACTTATCTACCACATTTTCAATTACATAATGATGGTTCTGAGCCGATCCTTTATACAAGCCATAATCATTGGGGGGATTAGACGGTGGAAGTCCTGGCATCTCATAATCTTTTACATGGCAATAAACTACTTCATTCATATATTGCCCAGCCACTTTTACAGTTCCTTTTTCGCCAATAATGGTAATACTACTTTCGAGATTTGTATCCCAAACCGAGGTAGAATAATTCAAACTTCCCATGCCACCATTGATAAAGTCAAAAGTTACAACACCACTATCTTCAAAATCGGTCAGTTCCTTGTGGTTAAAATCGGCAAAATTTCCATTTATATTTTTAATATCACCAAATAGCCAATACATAATATCTATAAAGTGGGAGAATTGGGTAAAAAGAGTTCCTCCATCCAATTTAGAATCGCCATGCCAATTTCCTTTTTTATAATATCTATCATCTCTATTCCAATAACAATCGAGTTTGACCATAAAAACGCTACCAAGAGTCTCATTATCAATCAATTCTTTAAGCCAAACTGAGGGTGGCGAATACCTGTTTTGCATTACGCTAAACACGTGTTTCGACATGGCTAATGATTTAAACAAAATCTTTTCTGCATCTATTTTTGTTAAAGCAATGGGTTTTTCGAGAACCACATGCTTGCGAGCTTCCAATGATTTGATAGCATAATTAGCATGGTATCCATTGGGAGTACAAATATTAATTACATCAATATCTAAATCAGATTTTAACAATTCATCGAAAGAATTAAAAAATAATTCTTCAATGTTTTCAAGTCCCAATTCTTTTTTTGACAGCACATCACACACTGCTATTAATTCAGAATCTGGATTTTTTCTTATCATTTCAGCGTGACGCTTGCCAATATGACCCTGGCCTATAATTGCAAATTTTATCATAAAATGTAGTTTTAAAAATCAAAATAATTATAAATAGAACTAGATAATTAATATCTTATTAGAAAATTACAACGTAATTTTCTAATACTTCAAAAGATTCTAACTACTTCTGAATCTGTTAATTTGTATTGTTGAGCAGTTTCAGGACATACAGCTAAACCTACATTGTCGAAATGTAATTTGTGTCCATTTTCGCTTACCCAGCCAGTTTGTCGAGCTGGATTGCCAACAACCAATTCAAAATCCTTAACTGATTTGGTAACAACAGTGCCCGCACCAATCAGAGCATATTGACCAATTTCGATGCCACAAACTATGGTTGC
>JBBSCW010000065.1:0-12361 GCA_038249855.1 Bacteroidales bacterium | reverse complement strand
CAGAATAAACAGCTTTCATACGAAAACTTTAACGGGAAAAATTATGGTACAATAGTGCTTTATCAGGCTTTGCTTTATCCACAACGAACCGGTGAAGTTACTATCGATAAAGCTAATTTTGAGGCAGTAATCCGCCTACAGAACAAAACTCAAGTGCGCAGTATTTTCGATGATTTTTTCGATTCTTATACCAATGTAAATAAAACTATTGTAGCACCGGCAGTAAAAGTAATGGTAAACTCTTTGCCTGGAAGCAAACCAGCTAATTTCTCAGGAACCGTTGGAAGTTTCTCTTTAATTTCAAATATTACAACCAAAGAAGTGAAGGCAAACGATGCAGTTACGCTGAAAGTAATTATTTCGGGTAATGGGAACATGAAGATGATCAAAAATCCTGAAATTAGTTTTCCTGATGGCTTTGAATTGTATGACCCTAAAGTGAACAATAATTTCAGAACAACCACTTCGGGTGTTTCGGGCACAAAAACGATAGAGTATTTATTCATTCCACGTCATGCTGGCGATTTTGAGATTCCAGCTGCTGAATTTACCTATTTTGATTTGCAATTAAAAACATATAAAACACTTAAAACTCTGCCTTACAGACTTAAAGTACTTAAAAGTGACGGAGGGGAAGCTCCAGTTACAGGCGGTACTTATCTGAGTAAAGAGGATGTTAAGCAATTGGGCAAAGATATTCGTTTTATAGAAACTGCTCCTGTTCAATTGGGAAAAGAAGAAGAAGCTATATTTGGAAGTCTGATTTCATGGCTAGTTTATGTATTGCCTTTGTTAGGTTCATTTATTTTATTTCAGATTTTCAGAAAGAAAGCCATCGAAAATGCCAATTTGAAATTTGTGAAAAATAAAAGAGCCAATAAGATGGCCACAAAACGTCTTAAATTGGCACAAAAACTACTTGTTGATGGTAAAAAAGATAAGTTCTACGATGAAGTTTTAAAAGCTGTATGGAGTTATTTGGGCGATAAATTATCTATTGCACCAGCCTTACTTACCAAGGAAAAAATAGAGTATGAATTACATAATTTAGCCGTAAACGAAGATGCTATTAAGCAGTTTACTGACATTCTGAACAGCTGCGAATTTGCCCGATATGCACCTAATTCAGGACAGCAGGAAATGGGTAACTTGTATCAGGAAGCCATACAGGCCATCAGCAATTTAGAAAATATTATAAAGAAATCGTAACTAGCATTGAATATGAATTTGAATAGAATTTTTATAATTTGTGCCATTTTTTTAGGTTTGAGTCTTTCAGCTTTTGCGCAAGTAGACCAATTTAAAACGGCCAATGACTTATATGCCAAAGCTCAATATACCGAGGCGGCTCAATTATACGAACAACTTGTGAACATTAATGAGGTTGCACCTGAATTGTATTTTAATCTGGGTAATTCCTATTATAAATTAGGCGAAGTTGGTAAGTCGATACTGAATTATGAGCGGGCATTGCGATTAAAACCTACCTATGAGGACGCTATATTTAACCTTGAAATGGCAAGGTCGAAAGTAGTAGACAATGTAGTACAAGTACCCTCTTTTTTTATTATGCGTTGGATTGATTCTCTTATAAAACTGATGAGTTCTAATCAGTGGTTTTGGTTAAGTATTGTCTTATTGCTAATTACAGTAATTTCATTCTTTATTTTCATTTTTGGCTTTTCGCCTATACTTAGGAGATTTATGTTTTACTTTGGCGTTATATTCCTATCATTTACTGTGGTTACAGGTTTTTTCTCTGGCATGCGTAAAAATCAAATGGCACAACATAATCAGGCCATAATTATGGTGGGTACTATAATAGTGAAAGGCTCACCCGATAAAAGTGGAACCGATTTATTCCAACTTCATGAAGGTACGAAAGTAAAAGTTAAAAGTGAGTTGGGCGACTGGACTGAAATTGTGTTAGGCAATGGTAACGTAGGTTGGATTGAGGATATAAATATCGAGAAAATATAATCATACTTCAACAGCTAAAATACTAATTGATTCAGCATGGATTTAATTCAGCAATTGAATTTCTACGATACACAGTTACTTTTGTTTCTGAATGGATTGCATAATTCGTTTTTCGATGGATTTATGTATACTTTTACCCAAACTTATGTCTGGATTCCATTCTATTTGTCGGTAATTTATGTAATTCTGAAATCGCAAAAGAAGGAGGGTATTTGGATTATTCTTTCCTTGATTCTGTGTATTGTTATTGCCGATCAGGTTTCTTCTGGATTTATTAAAAATGCTGTTCAACGCCTCAGACCTTCTCACGAACCTGCTTTGGAAGGGTTTATTCACTCTGTAAACGCTTATGTGGGTGGAAGATTTGGGTTTACATCGTCACATGCAGCCAATACTTTCAGTTTTGCATTGCTGAGTGCGCTCTATTTCCGAAACAGGAACTTCTCTATTGCTGTTATTTCTTGGTCGTTACTCAATTGTTATACAAGGCTGTATCTTGGTGTTCATTATCCACTCGATATTATTGGTGGACTCATGGTTGGCTTTCTGACAGTGTTAGTCTGTTATACTTTAATGAGTAAGTTGAAACCAGCCTTAATTGAAAAAGACTTAGAACTACCCTCCGCAATTCCACTTTATACGCTGGCTATTACCTTAGTTGGCATTATTGTTTATTCAATTATAATTATTTGAGTATTAGGAAATGCCACTATTCCTATTTCATCAGGGTTTTCGTTAGGTATGACACTTGTTTTTTGAGTTGGTTTCAATAACAATAGCATAAATCTGCTTAATCGATTTTAGACCTTGTTGTTTTATCTCCGCATGTATTCCCTTTTTTAAAATCCGTTCTTTCTTTATATTATTTTCAATAAATTCTCCTTTCAATAATAAAAGACGTGGATTAGGATGCTTGTAATATCGCTTAAATTAAATGAAAATACATTGTCCATGATTATTCTTTTATTGATTGAATATTCTATCTCATGATTTACTAATTTTTGAAAACATAATTTTCAACATGGGTACTGATGCAATAACAATAAAAAAGAAAAAAATATAAATTGAATAATTCATTACATCAGGATATGCTTTTCCAACGTAAAATCCTAAAGGAACTAATGTACAAACCCATGTAAGTGCTCCGAAAAGATTAAAAAGTAAAAACTTTTTAAATTTAAAATTAGAAGCACCTGCAATCATTGGCACCAAAGTACGGATAATTGGCATAAAGCGACCTAAAATGAATGCCCATATTCCAAAACGGGTGTAGAAACCACTTCCTTTTTCGAGGTACTCTTTTTTAAAAAACCGTGATTTATTATTGATAAACAGTTTTTCACCGAGCCATTTTCCTTTAAAATATCCCGTTAAATCGCCCATAAACGATGCTATAACTAACAGAAGCAATAATAGACCCAATGGTATTTCTAGATAATGTGTCCCACAAAACATACCAGCTGCAAATAATAAATAATCACCTCCGGGTAAAACAAATCCAAGGAAAAATCCTGTTTCTACATAAACAATTGCCAAAAGAAGTATAATGCCACCATATTCGATAATATGATGAGTATCAAAAATCAAATTCCAAAAATTACCATCCAATAAGATCATACAGTGCTTTTTTAAGTTTTAATGATAAGAAAATGCTTGCTAATTCGACGGGTATTTAGAATGACTCGCATTTGTCACACTTTTGAAGTTCTCATTTATTCTTTATCGAGAATTTCGCACTTTATCTCTGTCGACTTGATATTGTTGAGCGTTAAGATTTCAGTATTTACACTTTTGATTGTTGTACAAATACTGGTTTTGTTCTCTGCTAAAATTGTGGCTAAAATACTATTTATTCTGTGCAAAACAAAATAATATTCGTACTAAATACGTAGTTATATCTCCTTAATTCAATGCGTAAAAACAAATGTGTGAATATTGTAACAGATTGTCAAAGTTATGTAAGATTCTTTGAACAAAAACTCACTTTCTTTGCTAAGAATTAAATCGTGTTTTATAATTTAGCAAATAGAATTAAAATGAACAATTTAGTAAGAGGATTAATTTCGGGATATGGGGCTAAAAAATTAGGTGGTGGCTGTTTCGGTACGATTGTGGTTTTTATAATCATTTGGTTACTACTTGGGCAATGTAGTTAAAGTTGAAATTTTAGAATCTCTATTATTTAAAAAAGTTGATATAATATGAACCTGTCTTTTCAAAGGCTTTTTTACGCCATTGCCACCGTATTTTTGCTGTTTGCAATATTGGTTTTGGCAAAAGCTATTCTCATCCCTTTAAGTATTGCTTTACTTATTTCATTCATTCTGTATCCATTGGCAAAAAAGTTTGAATCATGGGAAATTGGTAGAATTTTTGCTGCTTTTCTCTCAATTTTCGCTGTGATTATACTTATTGGAGGAGTTATTTTCTTTTTTTCAACTCAAATAATTGGAATAGCAACACAGTTTTCTGATTTTAAGGATAAAATTATCAACGCTTTTGCCGATGTTACAGTGTATATCAACAAGAATGTAAGTTTTGTTGAAAACCTTGAAAGGAATGAGTTATTTAACCGCATGAAAAGTTGGCTTACTGATTCTTCAATGTCTTTAGTAGGTCAAACTGTAAGCAGTACGGCAACTTTCATGGCGGGATTATTGGCAACGACCGTTTTTACTTTTCTATTTCTGATTTACAGAGATGGTTTGACTGAGGCATTTTTGTCTTTTGCTAACGTGGACAATCACAAGAGGGTTTTAAAAATGCTTAAGTCTGTTCAGAAAGTGGGTCAAAAGTATTTATTCGGAATGTTAATACTCACTATTGCTATTGGATTGGCCAACAGCATCGGGCTTTTGATTATTGGTATCGACAATCCTTTCTTTTTCGGTTTTTTAGGTGCTTCACTTGCCATAATACCCTATATTGGTACTACACTGGGGGCTATCATTCCTACGATTTATGCCTTTGTTTCTTACGATTCAATTTGGCCAGCCGTTGCAGTTGCCATTTTATTTTGGGCTGTTCAATTAGTTTCCGATAATTTTCTCACTCCTAGAATTGTGGGGGGCAATTTAAATATTAATGCTTTAACTGCCATCCTGAGTTTATTTGTTGGTGCTGCAGTATGGGGATTGGCCGGAATGATTTTGTTTTTGCCATTTGCTGCCATATTGAGAGTGGTTTGCGAAGAATTCGATGTGCTTAAACCAATTTCGTTAATGATTGGCGAGCAAAATAGAGCAGAACGAAATAGCCCTGAACTATTTTTAGTTCGGTGGTGGAAAAGGATAAAAGCTAAGCCGGCGAAAAAAATAATTAAAAAATAAATAATATTTCATTGATGCCTTTCAGTAAAGTTTTGTAATAGCTTGCATAGCAATGAAACCGAACTTTATTTTTTCATTATTCACTATTCAAAACTCACTTTTTAAAATAAATATATTATCAATTTAAAACTAAATTATTATGGCAGAAATTAAGATTGAAAGGAAAAAAACTGGTTGGATTTGGCTTGTAGTAGGCCTTATTATTGTAGCATTGCTTGCTTATTTCTTTGTGTTTAATAACGACAAAGACGACAACAATCCAGAGGTACTTACCGAAGCAGAATATGTCAGCAGTACGAACGAAACCGTTGCGGCTTATGTAAGTTTTATTGAAAACAGTAATAAAAACATGAGTTTGGATCATGTGTACACCAATGAAGCACTATTAAAATTAGTGGATGCAACAAAGGCTAAGGCCAATGAGGTAGGATATGAAGTTGGGGCAGATTTAGAAAAGGTAAAGGAATATGCCAATATGATTACTGAAGATGCATACGCAACATCACATGCGGATTATATTAGAAAGTCGGATGATATTATAACCATTGAATTGCAAAATATTCAACAAGCAAAATATCCGAATTTGGCTGACGACGCTAAAGAATTAAAAACTGCAGCAGAATCGGTAAATCCAGATGTACTTACGCTCGATCAAAAAGAAGCAGTTAAGAATTTCTTTGCAAAGGCTGCTGATATTCTTAAAAAAATGAATTAATTAAACTTTTAAAAATTAGAAATTATGACAGATACAAATAGAAATCTTTTTAATCTGGATGAATTATCCGGTTATAAAGTTGCCGAAGATTATAGCGATGTAAGGGGTTGGTATGTAAAAGATGCTAACAATCGCATTGTTGGAACAGTCAATCATTTGCTCGTAAATAAAACTGCCGAACGTGTGGTTTATCTTGACGTTGAATTGGATACAAGCCTGATTGAGGAAGGATATAATACATATCAAGACAGTGTAAGTGAAGGTGTTCATGAGTTTTTAAATAAGGATGGAGAAAATCACGTTATTATTCCGATAGGCATGGCAATGATTGACGATGAGAACAAAGTAGTAACTACCAACCAAATTGATAGCTCAACCTTTGCCAAAGCCAAACGTTTCAAAAAAGGAGATGATTTTGATTTTGATTACGAATTAAATACACTTCGTTATTACCGTGGAGATAAAAATATTCACAGTTCGAATGTTTCAGAAGGATTTTATAACCGTGAAGAATTTCAACATGGTTTTGAGAACAGAGATTTAGAATAATTTTATAAAGAAAATGGGAGAGTTAGTGAGACTCTCCCATTTTAAAAATTTACTGCTAAGATTATTCATATTTTAATAAATATAAAAATGAAAATAGAATTTAATACAGATAACAATATCGCTGGGAGTGAAGAGTTTATCGCTTGGGCAAATTCTTTAATATCGGAGGAACTAAGCAGGTTCAGTCAACAAATAACGAGAGTTGAAGTTCATTTATCAGATGAAAATGGTGATAAAGAGGGAATTAACGACAAGCGTTGCATGTTGGAAGCTCGACTTGCAGGCCTGAAACCAATTGCTGTTACCGAATATGCAGATACTAACGAACAAGCTATTTCTGGAGCTATTGATAAATTGAAAACTTCTTTGGAGAAGATAACCGGACGATTGAAAAGTCATTAAAAAGCTAGAATATATTATGCCACGAAGTCGCTGAGACACTAAAAAAGCACAAAGAAATCTTATATCTTTGTGCTTTTTATGTCTCAATGGCTATTTTAGAGCTACAATTTAATCCAGTTTGTAGCAGAGCTATACAATTAATACTAATTTTAAATAACTGAATATGTGGTTTTCCAAATCAATAGAAGATGTTCTTAAAGAAATAAATGTCGATGCATTGTCAGGGCTATCGGAAGAGGAAGCAAAAGTAAGACTCGAAAAATACGGTGCGAATCAATTGCAATCGAAAAAGAAAAAGAACATCTTCCAACTGTTTATTGCTCAGCTTCAGGAGTGGCTTATTTATGTTTTATTTGCGGCAGTGGTTATCACCTTGTTTATGGGCGAGTATATCGATGCCACCATCATCATCTTGGTCATTATTACCAATGCAGTTTTGGGTGTAATACAGGAAGTGAAAGCAGGAAAGGCCATTGAGGCGCTTCAGAAAATGTCGTTCCCCAAAGCCCTTGTTCGCCGAAACGGTGAGGTTATAGAGATAAATTCACACGAAGTTGTTCCAGGCGATATTCTAATGTTGGATGCCGGACGTTTTATTTCAGCAGATATTCGACTTATTGAATCGGCCAATCTACAGATAGAGGAATCGGCGCTCACTGGCGAGTCTGTTCCTGCTGATAAAGATGCAACTCAAATCCACAACGAACTTAAAACTTCCTTGGGCGACCGGATGAATATGGCGTATATGTCCACACTTGTAACCAGTGGGAGAGGAATTGGTGTGGTGGTTGAAACTGGTATGAATACTGAAGTTGGTAAAATTGCTGACCTTATCAATACTGAGAAAAAGGAGAAAACTCCTTTGGAAATCAGGTTAGATAAGTTGGGAAAAACGCTGGGCATGTTTGCCATTGGCATCTGTGTGCTCATTTTTGTTATCTCATTATTTCAAGGTCGTGATTTAGCCGAAATGTTTATTTTGTCGGTTTCTCTGGCTGTGGCAGCTATTCCCGAAGGACTTGCAGCCATCGTTGCAGTTGTTCTTTCCATTGGCGTTACGAGTATGTCGAAGAAAAAAGCAGTTATTAAAAAACTTCCTGCTGTTGAAACACTTGGTTCGGTCAATATTATTTGTTCCGATAAAACTGGTACGCTTACTCAAAATAAAATGACTGTAAAAACTTATTTCAACCTTGAGGGTGAAATAGGAGTCGAACGTGAGGCTAAAAACAACGCTACCGAAGATGCGAAATTGCTTGCCAAAGCTATGGTACTTAGCTCCGATGCAACTTATGAAAACGGACAAGGAACGGGCGATCCAACAGAAATTGCTTTGCTTTTATTGGGAGATGATTTGGGAATTGACAGAAACGAAATAAATACTCAAGCCAGTCGTGAGAGTGAATTCTCTTTCGATTCCGACCGAAAGTTAATGTCAACTCTCAACAAAGAAAATGAAAATTATAGGGTTTATACCAAAGGGGCAATTGATAATCTTATCAAAATTTCAACACGGGTGTTGGAAAATGGGAAGGTAATTCCTATTACAGAGGAACACAGAAAAAGATACCATGATGCAACTCGATTAATGTCGGATAAGGCACTCCGTACGCTTGGCGTGGCTTACAAACCAGTTGATTCGGTTATTGAAGGTGTTGAAATGGAGAAAGACTTAATACTGATTGGGCTTGTCGGCATGATGGATCCGCCACGCACCGAAGTAAAGGAATCCATTCAAAAAGCAAAACTTGCTGGTATTACTACCATCATGATTACTGGCGACCATAAAAATACTGCATTTGCTATTGCCCGCGAATTGGGTATGGCTGAATCAATTGATCAGGCCATTACGGGTGGCGAATTGGATGATTTTTCGGAAGAAGAACTCACCGAAAAGATTGTGAATTATCGTGTATTTGCAAGAGTTTCACCCGAACACAAAGTGAAAATTGTTCGTGCGCTTAAGTCGCATGATAATATTGTTTCTATGACTGGCGATGGAGTAAATGATGCACCTTCGCTCAATGCTGCCGATATTGGGGTAGCCATGGGAATAACAGGAACTGATGTTGCCAAAGGTGCTTCAGATATGATTCTGATGGACGACAACTTCGCTACCATCGTTTCAGCTATCGAACAAGGTAGGAATATTTACAGTAATATTAAAAAATCTGTTATCTTTTTGCTTACTTGTAATTTGGGTGAAGTGATTGCCATGTTTGTTACGTTGATGATGGGTTTGGCAGCTCCGTTAATTGCTACTCAGTTGTTGTGGATCAATCTTATTACCGATTCTTTTCCTGCCATTGCTTTGGGCATGGATCCAGGAAATCCAGATGTGATGAATGAAAAACCGCGTGATGCAAAAGAGAGTTTCTTCGCAGGAGGCGCAGGATTTCATCTAGTTTTGGGTGGCATGTTGATTGGTGGGCTAACAATCTTGGCTTTCTGGTTTGGCTATTACGAACATGGATACAGTCCATTCGACTCATCAGTTCCTATAACTACGGTTGAATATGCTCGTACGATGGCTTTTATGGTATTGGTGATGTGCCAATTGTTTTTCTCTCTTGCGGTCAGAGACCATTCAAAATCAATTTTCCAAATTGGGATTTTCTCCAATAAATACTTAGTTGGAGCAATAGTTTTGGGTGTACTGTTACAATTATTCGTTATCACAGTTCCGTTTATGAGAGAGGCATTTCATTTACAAATGCTTGATTTAGGCGGTTGGGTAATTGCCATTGGCTTGGGCTTGGTTCCGCTGCTGGTGAACGAGATAGTCAAAATATTTATTCGGGTACGGATGAGAAATACCAAGAAAATCGTTTAATAAAAGTGTGAAAAACAGGATGCAATCAGTTTTCCAACCGCTTGATAAATGTTTCAAGCGATTGGAAAAATGCTTCTCCCTTGTGTGCTTTAAGCGACAGAAATGTCACATAGCTTGTGATTGGGGAGTTCTTTCTTTGACGCAAGCCCAATTTTTTATAATCCTAATCCGTTCAATTTTATTGTTCGCATAAACTTTTACGATATATATTCCAGAAGTCAATAACTGAATATTAGTTTCAAAGGAATTAGAATCGATGGTTTTAGTCAATAATTTATTTCCTTGTAAATCGAATAATTCCATCAAACCATTCATCGCATTTAGCACATTAAATGAATTTTCTATTAGGGTAGGTTGAATTTTAACTGCTGATTTTGAGGGGTTTTCAAAACCATTCGTGGTTCCTAAACGAATTCCAACTACTACTGGATCATGGTCGGAACAACGATACATATTGGGTTGGTAGCTGGAGCTGCGATACTCGAACATGGTAGGTTCATCGGAATTGATATGGAAAACTTGCGTTCCTATTATTTGATTTTAAAAGATAAATATTTATGAGCCATGATTTTATTATTCAATCCTAATGTAAAGCATTCAAACTCTTTCGAATTCACAATCTGAAAACTGCAGCTATTTTTTTGTAAATATATTGATGTTTATTTAAAAAACAAAATTTTGCAATTTGTATTTAAAATATTTTTATTCAAACACCTCCACAAACGGCAAGTAATTTCCTTGTGGATTATGACTTCTGTGAGTATTATGGTCATCGATTATGGCTAAAACCACTAATTTGAAAGCGCTATTAAATTCCTTTTCCTTAAGTACATCCCTGAAGAGTTCGGCTATGTGCTGTGGTGGATTAGAAAAAGCACCACAACCTAAAGCACTAAGCACCATACTGTCATTGCCATGAATGGCACTTACCCTATAAATGCTGCGTATTTTTTCTTTGGTGGTTTCGGCATCATGCGTGTTCAAGCGATATTCATTGTTTACTTTGACTAATTGCGGAGAGTCTAATGCTGCTACTGAAATGATATCGACCAAGTAGGGAAGTTGTAATAAAGCATATCCTGCTTGTTCTGATGCACTGAATACTGTAACATTGGGAGAATAAATTGCACCAGTCCGAGGGTGCATGGGGTAGCTGTGATTTGGATTGCGGGGAATATTGTATTGATCACTGTAATGGGCATATTGATACAAAGATTGAAACAGATTACTGCGGCGAAAAAGGTTTTCTTCCTGAGCACCGGAACCGTTCAATACTCCTCCACCAGGGTTATATAAATTTGCCATGTTGAGTACCACGGGATTCAATCCAGATTTTATGAGTAGCTGAGCTGCTTCAAGACAATCACCTTGAATAACAGCAACTTTAGTTCTGTTTTGATTACTAATTGTTAGTGGAACTGTGTTTGTATAAAAAGCGGTGTGATTGATTAAATCATTTGGAGGGAGTTTAACGGTGATTCCATGAACATCGTAATTTCCATTTTTTGCTATTTGAACAGTCTGTTGAAAGATGGTCGCACGTAGTTCTTTGAATCCCGTTCTGTTTTTTGATGCTTCACTGAATTGCTGTAGCCATTTTATGTGATTGAAGTTTAGCATAATTTGAGTTGTAAAAGCAATGTTGTGTAAAATACTTTTATTGTTAATTTACTCAATCCTACGTGATATATACCTTATGCCAATCTCTGAATTTCCGTCAATCCTAACAGGTTTTTAAAACCTGTTAGGTGGGCTGTCAAAAACTGCAATTTATTGAAAATATTTTCGTTCTAATTATCCCCCTATACCTGATTTGTATTCAAACAGCTTTTTGGATAAATCCCTGACTTCCAAAACATACAGGGTCAGCGACCCGAAACATTTGTAGAAAAGGATTGCAAGATTTGTCATCAAGGGTCGGAGACCCGCAATATAAAACAAATCCCTTTCCGCAAAAACCATATTGCGGGTCTCCGACCCTTTGGATTTCTATTGATTGTCTGATGCTACAAATGTTGCGGGGCTCTGCCCCTAAATGTGCAATATAAAAGGTCATCTTATATTTTATTGCTGCTATCCTATTCATGCATTTTAAACATATTTTAGAACGAAGATTTGAAAATATATAGTTAATTTGTTACACCCCATCTGTTAGGATTCGTATTCACACCTCTATAAAGATAGCTATAAGCAGAATCGCCACCGAAAACTTGCTGCATATCGGTATATCCGCCATTGATAAGCGTGATAATTGGATCTACTGTCCGACGAGTTTTGTTTTGTTGTCCGCAAATTTTTGCTTGATGTATACTTTCAACTCATCAAAAGTCATATTTTGAGTTTCAGAGCTAATTTTATCTCTGATGTCTCTCATCATTTTTACAGCGTCAAACTGTTTTTCTTTTTTAGTCGTTTTCATAATTAACTAAGTCTTTATTCAACCATCTTCGCATTTTAAGGATTGTTTAAATTAATCAAAATAAATTAACTTCCAAATTTTTAAGTCTTTTATTTTACTTAAAATCAAAAAGTAATTCCCACCTAAAATACAAT
>JBBSCW010000064.1:0-12361 GCA_038249855.1 Bacteroidales bacterium | reverse complement strand
CCAATAAAAGTTCCTATTGGTTGACCGTTGGTAATGTATTGAACATTGGTTCCAGACAATCCTTGTCCAGCAGCAAAAGCTCCGGGAATATCAGTTGCTAAACCAGATACTTTATTCTTAATGCTTGCCACATTTACTGTTATATCCCAATTTAAATCTTTAGTGCTAACTATAAGACCAGTTAAACCGAGTTCCAAACCAGTATTGCTAATTTCCAAACCAGGAACATTTATCCATTGTGTAGCGGTTGGAGATGGAGCTTGCGAGGTGATAGGAAATAACACATTGGTTGTTGTTTTGCTAAACAAATCAATAGTACCTGTTAATCTGTTATTAATAAATCCAAAATCCAATCCAAAATTAATTTGTTCAGTAGATTCCCATTTGATATCTGGATTTGGAGTTCTTTTGAATGTAATTCCTGGTACCAAAACGCCACCAATAAGCACATTAGCGTTTGGTTCTGTTCCTACTGATAATAAAGATATTTTATCACCAATTTCTTGATTTCCTGTGATACCCCAGCCTAAACGTACTTTCAAATTACTTAAAGCCTTAACATCGCTCATAAAGTCTTCTT
Source organism: Bacteroidales bacterium (assembly GCA_038249855.1). Classification (GTDB taxonomy): domain Bacteria; phylum Bacteroidota; class Bacteroidia; order Bacteroidales; family Paludibacteraceae; genus Paludibacter. The sequence continues at coordinate 11,781 of JBBSCW010000064.1, read as the reverse complement.
CCATTACCCTCCAAGCCACTGCAGCCGATGGGAAATTACCATATTTATTGTTAGCTCCAAACTTTGAAGAACCATCACGACGCATAGTAGCAGTTAATAAGTATCTGTCTTTTAAAGAGTAATTTACACGTCCGAAGAACGATTGGAGCTCACGTTCATAAGCTGAAGAAGAAACCGAAGCTGCTGAGAAATTACCATATTGTAAATTGTCGGTATATTTAATATCTTCTACAACAAATCCTTGTACATTGGTGCTATTGGTAGTTCCATAAAAAGTTTGATATGAATGTCCCAATAGGAAATTGAACGAATGATCCGAATTTATTTTTGTTTCATAAGTGATATAGTTTTCAATCAATCGGTTGCTGGCAATAATGTTATTAATATTCGCTTCCCCTTTGTTTGAAAGGTAACTCAATTGCTTGTTTTGATTCACTCTACGTTCAGCATTAGCTCTATCCCAACCAACATTCAACTTATATTTTAAGCCTTTGATAATTTCATATTCTGCAGAAATATTAGCCAATATACGAAGTGTATTTGTTTGGTCATCCACAAGGTTCATCATCGCCACAGGGTTACGTTGATCCAATGAATGTTGATAATAACTGCCATCTGGATTAAGAATTGGGAAAGTTGGATTTGATTTAAGCGCTGAAATAATCAAGTCACCTTCGTAACCCGAGCCTGTTGACTCAGAAATAGGAATACGACTGTCAGTTTGTTGCGAAGAAGTCAAACTTCCAGTTAACAACAATTTGTCCTTAAAAGCCTTTTGAGTAAACTTTAAACTTCCGTTAAGTCTCTCTATTCCTGAATTATGTACAATTCCGTCTTGATTCAAATAACCAAGAGAAGCATGATAAGTTGATTTGTCGCTTCCGCCACTCATACTCACCGAATGGTTTTGAGTGAGCGCTGAACGGAAAATTTCATCCTGCCAATTGGTGCTTGCACCTTTGTCAAGTAGTTTAGATCCATCGGCTCTTTTATAAGTCCTGAATTGATCAGCACTTAATACATCCAACTTTTCACGAATAGTTGAAACTCCCACATAAGAATCGTATGTAATAGTACCCATTCCCGATTTTCCTTTTTTAGTGGTAATAAGCACCACACCGTTTGCTCCACGTGCACCATAAATGGCAGTTGAAGAAGCATCTTTCAGTACATCGATAGATTCAATGTCTTCAGGATTAATGAAGCTAAGTGGATTTTTAGTTCCACCACTACCATAACCAGCAGCTGTTCCACCACCCGGAGTTAAATTAGTGTTATCCAATGGAATTCCATCTACCACATATAGTGGGTCTTGGCCCGAACGGATAGAGTTAGAACCCCTGACTCTTACAGTCATTCCTCCGCCTGGTTCTCCATTGTTTTGAGTGATATTTACACCCGCAACACGTCCTTGCATCATTTCAACCGCTGAAGTTGAAACAGATTTATTCATGTCTTTTTCTGACAATCGATTCGAAGCACCAGTTAAATCTGATTTCCGCTGTACACCATAACCTATGGCAACAACTTCGTCGAGCATCTGTGTGTCTTCATCCAATTTTACTTGAAAGTTTTTTTGATTAGCAATTTCTACTTCCAATTTTTTGTAACCTACATAAGAAAATACCAACACTTTGGCTGTTGTAGGAGCTTCAAGATTAAATTTCCCATCGATATCGGTAATACTACCAATGGTTGTGCCTCTTACCACAACACTAACTCCAATTAGTTCAGTTCCTGAATTATCAGTAACTCTCCCAGAAATTTTTTGTTGTGCCATCGCACTAATTGAGATAAGACTCATGAGTATCGCAAGTATACCCACGCTCATTTTTCTTTCATGATTTTTTCTTTTCATGGTTTTTTAATAAATTAAATAAATAATGAATTTAAAGTTGTTGCTCTTATCGTTTAAAACGAAAATCACGATGCAAAAATAGACTCATCAATCGCCTAAGACTGTAAAAATTGTTGCATCATCGTGTAATTTTGATACATTCTATTACTTTTAAAATCAATACTTCTCTTGATTTATGACATAATCATCTGATAATAAGCATATATATAAAAGAGCCATCCTGCAACGGATAGCTCTTTTAGTTAATCATTGAATAATTTTGAAACAGATTGTATAAGTGAAGTAGATTGGCGAAGGTGCGGATTGAGAACGGTTAAATTCTCACACTAAATGCCGTACGCATGACTTTTTTGTCGAGCCTTTGACAGCTAAAAATTAATTCAAAAAAACTCCCTAATCCATAAGCCAGAGAGTTTCCAAATAAAGATACAACTTACGATCGTCTTTAGCTAATCGCCACATATACCGATTTTGATGCTTTATTCTATCGGCTTAAAACAACTTCGCTGTAATTGTTGGGCAGGGGTGATTGCATCTTTGGTGTTAAACGGCTTGGACTTGATTCCATTTTCTCAGTTGCTTGTTTTGGTAATAAAATTGACCATCAATCCAGTCATCTGGTCAGTCATGGGATTTTGAGATTTACACCTAATCAGTGAATCCGTCAAGTTTCACAATCCAATGCAAAATTGAGCAAATACAAATTCTTTAACATGGACCTAATTTGAATAGCTAATCTGCGTTTTTAATTCGTTTTGTCGACCATTTATAATATGCTTTGATTTTCAGTTAGATAGAAATAAAAAAAGTTTCAATAATATCTAAACATTTTTAATTCCACACTTGTTATACCTAATTTGGGTATCAATATTTCTTTGCAATAAAGTTTAAATACATAATCAAAATGAATAAGCATCTTATTTTAAAATTAGCATTGATTTGTGTTGTTTTTGTTTCTTGCGACAACGATGATAAACTCAATTCATCGTTTAAGATTGATGGAATAACGATGGAAAACTATCCTAAAGTAGACGGTTCAACTTCTACCGACCCATTAAACAGATTAATTGCATGTAAACTATTGGGATACAACTATAAATGGGAACAGGCTATGGTTTCGAATGGACTTTGGTATTTGTCGACGGATATTCCTCAAGAATTCTTTGCAGAGCATTTAAAATCCTCTCAAACACACAATTCAATTATTAATTTGATAGATAAAAAAGCCGATTTGATTCTTTCCGCTCGCAAAATGTCGCCAGATGAAAAAGAATATGCTGATAAAGCTGGTGTCAGTATTATAGAAACAGCTATTGGTTTAGACGCTTTTATATTTGTTGTAAATCTTGATAATCCAGTAAAATCATTGACTACAAAACAAGCTCAGGATATATACACAGCTAAAATTGTGAATTGGAAAGAGGTAGGTGGAAATGACAAAGCAATAAAGCCATACACGCGGAATCAAAATTCAGGCAGTCAGGAATTGATGGAATCATTAGTGATGAAGGGTTTGAAAATTGCTGATTTCAAAGTTGATTATGAACCTGAAATACCCAGTATGTATATGGTATTTTCTACATTGAGGAGCGATGTTGACGCATTGGGCTACAGCGTATATTACTACAAGGAACATATAGTCAGGGATAAAGTAGTTAAAAGCGTGGCTATAAATGGCATTGAACCAACTAAAAAATCTATAAAGAATAAAACATATCCTTTTATTGCAGAAGTAGTGGTATCCATCCGTTCCGATTTAGACAAAAATACAATGGCATACAAACTCTATGAATTGCTACAAACAAAAACGACAAAAAGCGTTATTGATGAAAGCGGATATATTTCAAATTAGCAAAAGATAAATTCCATCTATTTCTGGATAACAATGTTAGCTATGGCTTTTGCCCATATATTATCAGCATTTAAACTCTCCACTAATACCAATTCTTCGCCCCCATGCTTTTTGAATAATTCTACATAATCCAATTTTATTTCCACCAAAGTTTCTAAGCAGTCCGCCACAAAAGAAGGTGCAACTACCAAAACTCTTTTTTCCCCTGCTTTGGCGAGTTGGAGAATGATATCCTCCGTGAAAGGACCTATCCACTTTTTTGCAAAACGAGATTGGAAAGCGACTGAATAAACAGACGGCTGCAATTGTAATGACCGAACAAGCAGCCTTGTAGTTTCGTAGCATTGCGCTTTATAGCAATTCTTTCCATATTCGGGCATTTCTATTTCACAATTACATGATAAGCAACTGTGTTCAGGATGTATTCTTTCCAACTGTATTTCGGGTAAACTGTGATACGAAAAAATAATATGATTGAAGCTTTCTGGTTGATATGAATTTATCTTTTGCGTAAAAGCCTGAATAAAGTCGAGATGATTATAGAAATCTTGAATAATACTGACCTGAAAAGGATTTTTCAGCTTTTTAATTTCTTCTTGAATAAAGCGAACAACGCTGCCAGTAGTAGAAGTGGCATATTGTGGAAAAAGTGGTAAGACGTATAACTCTTCGATTTGAGCATCTGCAATTAACTGCAAAGTCAATCGCAAATCAGGTGTACCATAACGCATAGCAGTAAATACTTGCATATCAGATTTTAGTTCAGCTTGCAACTCATGACCTAGATTATTCAAATGAATAAAAATTGGTGAACCTTCATTTGTCCAAAGCTTTTGATACATTTTGCTAGATTTTCCAGCTCTGAAAGGCACAATAATCAGATTGACAAGCAGTTTTCGGAACAACCAAGGAATATCAATAACTAATGGATCATTTAAAAAATTCGTCAAAAACTTACGTACTTCCTTTTTTGTTGGTTGCAGCGGCGTACCAAGGTTGACAAGTAAAACTGCTTTCTTCATAGAGATTTCAATTTATTCTTGATGAGTAATCCTAACCGCAGTTTGCCTTGCTTGATTTACTCTGTCGTACATACCGATGCAATTGGAGATAGACATCAACATTATTGATTTAAAAATATTAAAAAACTTAGATTGGTTTTTGAAAACAAAGAACAAAATAGACCATATTACCTTTCTTGATATTGTTAAAAGTAGGTGAACCCACACTCCCAGCAAAATCATGAATATATCTTTTTATAAATGGAGGTGCTAACCGTTGAACCAACGCCATTCGTCGTTTTGAATCAAGTTCCAACGCCAAATTTACCTGTTCGTTAATCAATTGCTCATCGAATTTCACAAAAGCATATTTCGATAACAACATAGTTAAAGCTTCCATATCTTCCTTATTCCGAAAATCAGTATATAAAAAATGTCCTCCTGGCTTCAGTATTCTATATACTTCATTCAAAAACAAGTCCATTTTAGGATATCTATGTGAAGATTCTACATTGAAAACAACATCAACACTATTGTCATTCAGTTTGATTTTTTGAGCATCTCCATGTTGATAAGACAATCCCTTACAATTATGATTGGCATTTGAGAATTCAACAGCTTTTGTGTTCAAATCAATTCCAATAGCAGTGGCAGGTTTAAACATTTTTGCGATATAGGCGAGCCCTCCACCCCTACCTGAACCCACTTCAATTATATTCTTGTCTTTAATATTGGTCATTTTAGCCAATCGATGGTAAAGTTGTATTGAATATCGGTTGACTTCGTCTTCGGGATGTAACTCGATTATTTCTTTACTGTCATGGTAACCATAATTCATAAATACCACTTCTCTTTTTTTATCAACGCTACTAATATACCAGTATAACATTTTAAAGAGCAATCCTTCGACTATCATAAATTATTATGTTTTAGATATTTTCCGACAAAGATAGATGCTTTTTTAAAAAAATTGATGATTTAAGTTATATAACTTAGTATTCTTGTGATGATTAATACAAACAAAAACTTTGGCCTATACTTTAATTGACCATTTAGAAAATTGAATGGCTCATAAGTTGATATTATTTTACAATCAGCTGCTATTTTATGTTTTTTTTGTACTTTTGTCAATAAAAAATTTCAAAAAACTTATATTCTGTTAATAATCAACATTATGGCATTTAGAACTATTGCAATAATTTGCATTTGTATGTTAAGTACAATCTTACTCTCAGGCAAAACTAACTATAAATTTGATGCAGCACAAGCTAATAATTGGCAGTATGTGCTGAAAAACAGTTCACAAGACCCAACTCAATTATTCAAAATGAATCAGGGCGTATTGAGCATCAAAGATTCCACGGTGGGATATTTACGTACCAAAGACTGTTTCAAGAATTACAAATTGGACGTAGAATGGCGTTGGACTAAAGTATTTGCCAACAGCGGTGTACTACTCCATATTCAGAAACCGGATTCAGTGTGGCCAATTTGCTATCAGGTGCAACAAAAAGCAGATGCTGCAGGCGATATTATTTGTATGAATGGACTTTGGGCCAAAGAATGCACCGACACAGTTAAAACAACAGTGACGAAAACGAAAAAATCAAATGAAAAGCCACTGGGAGAATGGAATTCAATGAAAGTTATTAGCAAAAATGGTACTTTAACAGTGTATATCAATGGTGAGTTGCAAAACAGAATTACCGGACTCACTGTCAAAAAAGGGTATATTGGTTTTCAGGGAGAAAGTAAACCTATTGAATTCAGGAATTTATCGATAAGATAATTGATAATTTAGAATTTAGAAATAAATTTTCACTTGCTATATTTTCTTTTCCGCTTCCATTGATAAAAAATACCGAACAATGATAACAGAAAAATAGGTAAGGTAATCATTAAAATTTGAATTACTAACCGATTTTCATTGGTTAAAGTTATGTTCAGCAACCTAAGTTTCACAGTTCTTGTTCGCAAATTGAGCCAATTTTCTTCACCGGCTAAATATAGAACTGCATGTTTTATAAATTCCTTATTACCAAACTGTTGATTCATAAATAGGTCGAAGCCCAAAGATACAGTTGTGCTGTCACTCGCAATTCCGCTGGTCTCGTTGCGGATAATATCACCATCAGACACAAAAATTTGACGAGTAGGAATGCTTTTGGCTAAGAAAGGAAACGAATTTTTGATTGCCTTTGGCATTATTCTATTTTCAAAATTTGAATTAAAAAGTCCGTCGGACAGTACCGACACATTCAAATATCCAACATTGAAATAGTTCTTATCTTTGGGGTTAGGTTGGCTACTTAAATCGATTGTAGTAGGAGTTGCAACAATATGACTGTTATCGGAACTAACCAAAAGCTGAGTTATAGTTGTTTGGGGATTCTTATTTACCAAATCAAGAGTAGATGAAAAATCAGCTTTCACTTCGCTAATATTCTTTGTGATAGCATGTTGGTTTGAGACCATAAGCAAAGGAGCATAAAACCAAGCCATGGGTTCAAAATGTGGCTCTTCATCGCTCTTTGCAACATTCATAGGCATAGTTGCACATTGTACATCTTGCAAAAGAACAGGATTAACTCGCACTCCGTACCTGAAAAACAAGTCATCGAGATTCAAATCAATTGCCAATGCTGGCGACAAACCCGATGTCGATAAGTTATCTTTAGCAATCCGCACACCATCAATTAACCAAAGTACCCTGCCGCCATTCATAATATACTGATCGATAATATATTTGTCCGATTCGCTAAACGGTTGTGTGGGTTTAGCTATGATAATCACTTTATACTCGTTAAGTATAGTTGCATCGACACCTAAAACTCCTCGATCTATTTGAAAGTAATTGCTCAATGTTTTGCTAATATCATAGGTTTCAGCTTCGTTGAGTTCACCATGACCTTCGATAAAAGCAATTTTCCGAATATCAGTATTCATGAGCTTTCTCAACCCATTTGTCAATTCATATTCAAGGTTTTCAATGGAGATATTAAGGTTCGCCTCACCAGAATTTCCTCGGATATTTTTAAGAAGCGAGATGGTTTCGGTCTTGTTGTTGTATTTTAATTGCAACCATGGAAAAACAATTTTACGAATAGGATTTCCCTCCCCGTCCCTTTCGTAAATTGCTGTAGGTTGTAGCCCAAGACTTGCCAGTTCAGCATATTTTTTCTCACGATCCTGATTATTCTCGGCCATAGAAGGATTCACAAAACTCACTTCAATCTTTGAGTTAGAATTTACAGACATTTCATTTAACATGTCATCTGTAGCATTCTTCAGTCGTAAAAAACCAGGATTTAGTTCTCCGTCGAGATAGAGAATAGCTTTAATAGGCTGTTGAGTTTGATCAAGTAGCATCTTGGTCTGTTCGGACAAACTAAAACGATTATCCGAGGTAAGATCTACTCTAAACCTCACAAAAAAGGGAAGTAAAATAATTCCTACAACTAAACAGAGAAAAACAATATTGGCTTTGTTGCGAAAAATCATATTGAAGAAAATAATTCAGAAATTAAGAAAATATAGTTTGATAATGACCAGAATACGAACTATTTCAAAAAATTAATTAGGAATATTCGCTGCCCGTATTACGAAAAAATTATTATTGTTATCGAGTAAACGGTAAAATCCACAATTGCCCCAAGATGCAGGAACATCTTTCAACTCCATGTCTTCGCCAGTATCGTTAGTGATATGGTTTTGAATCATTTTGTGCCAATTTAGAATTCTTTGCTTACTTGCATCGACATGAAATAGTTTATTCTTAGGATCAGTCAGCATTTTTATATAGGATTTAAAAAGTGTTTGATATTCGGGAATATCGATAATCTTCTTCACCAAATTATTATTTTTATTTCCCCAATTCAATAAATCTTGTCGTCCACTATCCTTCATTAGGAAAGATGTGCCGAGCGTGTTATCATAATCGTAAGGAATAAAATAAAACTTCCCAGCCGAGTCAAAATAAAAGTAAAAATTATTGCTATTTACCCAATAATCGTCCCACATACCACAAATTACATTTACAGCATAGGTCTTCAAAAATAATTCAACATCCAAGCGGGTAATTAACCACTGTTGAAATTCTGCTCCATTTTTATTTTTAAAGCTGCTCATAAATTCCACCAGTTGATCCTTGGCAGCTTCAAGGTTTTTGTCATTGGTCTTCAAATCGTAAACTGGCGTGTATGTACTTGTTAAAGTAACATTTTCTAGACCCATTCTACTCCTATCAGTATTCACAAGATCTGCACCGTAATTGGCTTTCCAGAGATTACCTTTACTATCTGGAAATTTTGTAGCCCTGTTTTTTAAATACTCTTCATCAACAGGTTCTAACAACTGATATACACCATAATATACTAGCTTTGAATCCTCTCTAATTTTAATACTCACTCTACAATAACTCGATTGAGGTGCTGTCCATACCCCAAATCTTTCAAAAAGATCGTAACAATACAATTCACGCACATACATTCCATCATCTTTGAACCATTTCAGATTCATTTTTTCAACTCCTTGCATTTTCTGACCTTTTACAAACTTGTTGAGTTTGATGCTAAAACTTGCATGATGCCAATCAGGATTTAGTGAATTATGCGCTTCCCCTTTGACTCCTTCGGGTCTTCGTCTGCTCGTATTCCCACGAATTCTGATTCCAATACTGTCGAATTTAGCTAACTTATCGTCTTTTGAAAAAGAAAAGTCGCCTGCAATATACTCCTCGTTATTGGGATTCATATCATAATTACTAAGCAATTGATTCCATTGTTTAGTACTGACTGTTAGGTTTATAACAGGAAAACCTTTGATATCATATACGTAATTGATACCATAATACTGTATAGTGTCAGTAGAAATGCTATCCTTAGGATCTGGAATAATTTCCGGATCCTTATCATTTGTACAGGAGGAAAATAAAATGAGAAAAAAAGCAATACGGAGTATATTTTTCATAGAAATGTTCTTTTTGTGCGAAATTGATTTTGGAGAATCTAGAGCAGAAAATCAATATTCTTCCAACTTGCAAACTTACACAAAAAAATGTAACAATCCGACTTTTCGTTCAGGGTTTTAGTGTTCAGTGTTTTGCGTTTAGGGTTTAGGGTTTTAGGTAATTCTAAAGTCCTGCAATGGCGGTATGTAAAGCACTCCATTTGTAATTCGAAAGAGGTTGGAATTTGGAAAGTTTGGAATTAATGATAGATGACTAACATACTGTCATATTATCAAATTACTATATTGGCACTTTAATCATATTTGCATATTATATTACTTAACAACTAATTACAGTTTACCTTTTAAAATTGTAAATTGTAAATACTTAAATTGTAAATTCCTTTTATTTACTCGTAGCGAATAATTTTAGCGGGTAGAATCTTAGTAATCAAATACGATGGTCCTATCATCATTAAAATAGAAGCTAGAGCTGTTCCTATATTTAATATTATAATATAAGTCCAATTGAAGATAATCGGGACAGTAGATACGTAATATGCTTCAGCATCTAAAGGTACAATACCTGTAAAATACTGTAATGCACAGAATGACAGACCGATAACATTGCCCCATAACATTCCTTTGCCAATCAGAAAAATAGAATGATACAAGAAAATCTTGCGAATAGACCAGTTAGTTGCACCCAGAGACTTTAAAATTCCAATCATGCTTGTTCGTTCAAGAATAAGTATCAATAAACCTGATATCATATTAAAACCAGCTACTGCAAGCATCAGGAAGAGAATCACCCAAACATTCAAATCCAATAAATCCAACCACCCAAAAATTTGGGGATTGATCTGTTTGATACTCTGAGAATAATAAATTGGTTTATCATCCAACTTCTGGACTGTAACTAAATCATATACAGCATCAGAAACCACATCGAGCTCGTCAAAATCATTAATAAACAACTCCAAACCACTATATTGTGATTCTGACCAACCATTTAATTGCTGAACATGCCGAATATCCGATATTATAAATAATTTATCGTACTCGATAAAATTGGTAGAGTAAATTCCAGTAATCTTGAATTTTCGCGCTCTTACTTGATTCTGAATAAAATAAGTAAAAAAGCTATCTCCTAATTTCAATCCAAGTAATTGAGCTAAGGATTTAGATATTATTACATTGTTTTGTAATGAGTCCTTTGAAATATGGAGAATATCACCTTCAACAAGATTCGATTTGAAAAAGTCCCATTCAAAATCACTACCAATTCCTTTCAAAACAATACCTTGAAAATCAGTTTCATTTTTAATAATTCCTGGCTTAGTAGCAAATGATTCTATATGCTTAACCCCTTCGATGGAACTCAATTTTCTGAGAATTGATGAATCCACTGTGATTGGGTTCATTTCAAAAGTATTGTTACTATCGTAATTGCTAACTTGAATATGTCCGCCAAAACCTATGGTCTTGTTACGAATCTGCTGTTTGAATCCCAAAACAACCGACAAAGCAATTATCATCACAGCCAATCCTAAAGCAATAGCAATGGTTGCAATACGCACAGCAGGACGAGAAATATTCTTTCTGCCCTGCTGAAAATGAATTCGTTTTGCTATATAATATTCAAATGACAAGTGCGTTTAGGGTTTAGTGTTTAGTGTTTTGTGTTTTGTGTTGATTTGAAGAGTTTGAAATTTGGAATTTGAAAGATTTGAGATGTCGTTTTGAGTTCTGCGTTATCGTTCTATTTCTTATTCCTTTTTTTGCCTTTGCCTATGCCTATGCCTAAGTTTTGAGTTCTGCGTTATCGCTCTATTTCTTATTCCTTTTTGTCTTTGCCTATGCCTATGCCTAAGTTTTGAGTTCTGCATTAGTATTCTATTTCTTATTTCTTATTCCTTTTTTGCCTTTGCCTATGCCTAAGCCTAAGTTTTGAATTCTGCGTTATTGTTCTATTTCTTATTCCTTTTTTGCCTATGCCTTAGCCTAAGTTTTGAGTTCTGCGTTATTGTTCTATTTCTTATTCCTTTTTTGCCTTTGCCTATGCCTTAGCCTAAGTTTTGAGTTCTGCGTTATCGTTCTATTTCTTATTCCTTTTTTGCCTT
>JBBSCW010000063.1:0-12398 GCA_038249855.1 Bacteroidales bacterium | reverse complement strand
TTCCATCATATCCATACATTTCAGATTATTCCCCTCCATCCCCTTAATGTAGCGAATTGTGTAATCTCCATCTATCTTCGTCTTTCCAAAAGGATAAAATTTTGATAAATCAAGAAAGTTGTCCTCAGTAAAATTTTGATTACTATGCTCATTTACAATCTTTTCATAAACTTCTAGTGCCGGTAACCAATCCAGTGTTTTAATTACATTATTCTCTACATCAGTTACTTTATAAGGCTTTGATATAGACTGAAATCCATGAGAACCACCTAAGGATATTTCCTCTTCACATATAGCAAAAACTCCTGAATTTTGAGTAAATCCTGCATTTGAAATTACACAATTAACTTGTTTAAAATCGCTTGATCCGCAAGCACTTCCAATATATTTAACAGTAGTACCAAAATAATTAAAAAGACAATCGACAAATGCTTCTTTTTTATTAGATAGTGCATCAAAAAACATAAACATCGATTTAACTTGAAAAGAATCAGCAATTAAAATGCTTTTCATTTTATCATAACAATGATTATCCGATTTGTTAAAATCAAAACAAACAGTTTTCAATCTGAATTTTAATGGAATAAGCATAATACCATCACTTATTAGCTTATTTTCAAAGATTATTTTTGGAAACATACCTCCAATAATAGTTTTTGAACTATTTTTTATTAATGACTCAATAAAAGCAGGATTACAACTATTGTGTTCAGCCATTAATATAAGCATCGATTGAATATTTTGGTTGGATAAAAACTCTTCAATAGTTTTCTGAAAATCTTGATCTGAGTGAACTAATATCGGCTTCATATTTTGGCGTATTAAGGAGAGTTTTTATTAACTATAATATGTGAAATGATAAATTGAAGAAGTTTTTTATTTTCCTAAATTCAGATGTGTGATTCCTTCCAAGCACATAATTATGATGCGAATTTAGTGATAATTTCGGATTATATTGTACATTTATTGATAAATAATCAACTATTTATCAATAAAATAACTATTGTAATAAATAAAGTTACTTATTTATTAGCATTTATTATTACATTTGATTTCATTACTAAAAACAATGCTACAATCATTAAAAACTTAACAAAAAAATTGATTTATGGGGAAATCATTTTGTAACAATCTATGTCATTAAAATAGGATGAAAATAACGATAAATAAACACTCAAATTCTTAACCCAAAAATCGAAAAATACGATGTTTTGTAACAAAAATTTTGATTCAGATCCACATAAAATTCACATTAATTAAGTCCATAAATTATTAAATAAACTGATTTCAATTATTTCTTTTTATCTTTGCCAATTAATAGCAGGTCGGTTTGTCGCTTTTCCCAAAAGGAATGGAGGAAAGTCCGGGCAACGCAGAGTACCATATTTCCTAACGGGAAGCTGTTCGTGAGAGCAGAGTAGTGTAACAGAAAAAAACCGCTCCATTTATTTGGAGTAAGGGTGAAAAGGTGAGGTAAGAGCTCACCGGTTTGGGTGGCAACATCCAGAGCCGTACGCCTTATGGGTTGCAAGATCATGTACACCAACGCATGTAGGGTTACTCGCCCGATGTTGGGGGGTAGATCGCTAAAGGCATAAGGTGACTTATGTTCGAGATAAATGACAAACACTTTGCATCCGCAAAGCACAGAACCCGGCTTACAGACCTGCTATTTTTTTTTCATTCCATTTTTTATAATTTCACATTGATTTAATGCGGAATATTAGATTAAAAGCTGAAAGACTGGGTGGTTTGCTTAAACCCGAAGAGCATATATTATTGATGCAATGGGCTATCGAATGCGTTGAACACATCTGTCCTTTGCTTCATGTTGAAATATCTGATCAAATAAATCAATCATTAGCTGTTGCCAAACAATGGACATTGGCGAATGCGAGTGTAAAAGATGCTCGAAATGCTGCAATTGCAATGAATGACTTGGCTAAAACTACAACTAACTTAGCCGAAAAATACGCAATAAAAGCAGCTGGACATGCGGTAACTACAGCTAACATTGGCCGACCATGCTTTGGTAGCTTCAAGATATGCACTTAAAGCATTTGAGAATATTTGTAACTCTAAACAAACTGAAAGTAACTGGCAAGTAGAACAGTTGCCAGTAGAGATTAAAGATTTTATGGTTAAAACACTGTTGGATAATGACACATATAGACCGCAAGAATCAAGAATCAAGACATAAAATACATATTATCAATTACATAACTAATCAATATGTCAAATATACAAACTCGTTGAATATATAATCTGAAATGCGGATTCAATATAGTTTTCACCCATAAAACCCATAGGTCATGATAAAATTCATCACCAGATTATATAATTTTATAAGGTATGATATTTGGCGAAGTGCCGAATATGAATTATCGAAAAACCGTAAATTTACCTATCGGTTTTTAAAAATTTTAGTATTAGCAATACGCGGCTTCATCAATGAGAGGTTGTCTGTAAAAGCTTCTGCACTCACTTACTCCATTCTTTTTGCAATAGTACCCTTTATAGCACTTCTCATTGCCATTGGCAGAGGTTTCGGGGTTGAAAATATGATTGAAAGTTGGTTAGAGCAAACATTTGTGGCTCAGGTTGATATGATTCCAACCATCATGCAATTTGTACAGCGTTACTTGGAAACTACTCAAGGTGGACTTTTTATTGGTATTGGTATCGTAGTGTTGTTAATTTCAGTCATGAATTTTTTCATGCAAGTAGAATTAGCATTTAATGAAATTTGGCAAGTAGATAAATCCAGATCGGTTATTAAACAATTTAGTCTTTATTTTTCTTCTATTTTTATACTACCTATTTTAATAGTTTTATCGAGCGGTTTTTCTATTTACATCAATGCGGTGGTTTCCAAATCGTTTATAGTAGAATTACTTAGCCCAATTTTACGTTTTGCGGTTAAATTTACTCCTTACTTACTCAATTGGATAATTTTCAGCATCCTATATCTCGTCATTCCCAACACAAAAGTCAAGTTAATAAATGCAGTTATTGCGGGAGTTGTGGCAGGTACTGCTTTCCAATTATTTCAAATTTTGTATATTAATGGTCAGATGTATTTATCGCGTTACAATGTAGTTTACGGAGGTTTTGCGGCTATTCCATTATTACTTTTATGGTTGCAAATTTCATGTTTGATAGTACTTTTAGGTGCCGAAATTTCTTATGCTTCGCAAAACATCCAATTCTTTGAGTTCGAGAACGATGCCAAAAACATAAGTCCACGATATATGAGTACACTCATGATGTTCATCACTTATATTATTGTAAAGCGATTTGAAAATGAAGAACCACCTTTATCTGCTTATCAAATAGTTACAGAGTATAAATTACCAAGCAGATTAGTAAACCCGATTCTTGCTAAACTTGTCGATATTAAAGTCATTATTGAAGTATTTACTGATGTTAATAATGAAAAAACATATCAACCTGCGATAGACATAAATCAGCTTACTGTAAGTATGCTTTATGATAAAGTAGAGAGTTTTGGTTCAGAAAACTTTCTAAACGACAGAAATGAACTACTTGACCAATTTTGGCATAAAACGAGCGATTTGGTTCTTAATTCGGGTAAAATGTCAGACAATTTACTAATCAAAGATATTTGAGCAAAATTCTTTCCTGAAATTCGCCTTTCAATAATTTACAATTCAAATTGTTAATTATTAGCAATTTAACGCTTCAATTTATTAAAACAAATACTATTAGCTTTTAATATTTAACACAATATTGAAAAAATGTCAGAAATGATGGAGTACTTTTTGTATTAATCCTTCTGACTATTTTTATGTTTGGTTCACACTGAATTACAATAAAAAATAGTATCTTTGCAAGTTAATAAAAAAGTCAGCAAAAAGCAATCTGTATAGACTTTTAGCACAGTATTCATTCAAAAAATTATATTAAATACATCATGGCATTTAACGACATTTTAAAAAAGTTTTTCGGTAATAAAGCACAACGCGACCTTAAAGAAATAGAACCTTATGTGGAAAGAATTAAGCTCGCATACGAAACAATAAAGAACCTTAGCAACGATGAACTCAGAGCAAAAACTGAGGAATTAAAAAATAAGATTCAGGAATATGTGGCTGCTGATAAGGCTCGTATTGAGGAACTTAAATCTTCGGTGGAAGAAACTGAAATGAATGAGCGTGAAAAAATTTATGCTGAGATTGATAAAATTGAAAAAGAAATAGTAGAAAAATATGAAAAGGTATTGGAAGAAATTATGCCAGATGCCTTTTCTATTATTAAAGACACAGCTCGTCGACTTTCAGAAAATGATGAAATAGTGGTTACCGCCAGTGATTTCGACCGAGATTTGGCAACCAAACATGATTTTGTATATATTGTTAATGATGAGGCCCATTATAAGAACCAATGGACTGCCGGAGGAAACCTTATCAAATGGGAAATGATACATTACGATGTACAGTTGTTTGGTGGAGTGGTGCTGCACAAAGGAAAAATTTCGGAAATGGCTACTGGTGAAGGTAAAACTTTGGTTGCTACTTTACCAGTATTTTTGAATGCACTTACTCACAATGGAGTTCACTTGGTTACAGTGAATGATTATTTGTCGAAACGTGACTCGGAATGGATGGGCCCAATTTATATGTTCCATGGATTAAGCGTAGATTGTATTGATAAGCACAGTCCAAATTCCGATGAAAGACGACAAGCCTATATGGCCGACATCACTTTTGGAACAAATAACGAATTCGGTTTTGACTATTTGCGTGATAACATGGCTATTAGCCCTACCGACTTGGTACAACGCAAACATAATTATGCCATTGTCGATGAGGTCGATTCAGTTTTAATTGATGATGCTCGTACACCTTTGATTATTTCAGGACCGATACCCAAGGGTGATGATCAACTATTTGACCAACTTCGTCCGAAGGTGGAACGTTTGGTAAATGCACAGAAATCATTGGCAACAAAATACTTGGCCGATGCTCGCAATTTAATGAAATCGGAAAATAAAAAAGCAATAGAAGACGGTTCACTTGCTTTGTTTCGGTCGTATAAAGGAATGCCAAATAACAAACCTTTGATTAAATACCTCAGCGAACAAGGCGTTAAAGCGCAATTGCTTAAAACCGAAGAGTTTTATATGCAAGAGAATAACCGCAATATGTTTATTGCGACTGATCCTTTGTATTTTGTAATTGATGAAAGAAATAAATCGGTGGAACTTACCGACAAAGGAATTGACTTGATAACTGACAGCAGCGAAGATCCATACTTTTTTGTTTTACCCGATGTTGGAAGTGAAATTGCTGATTTAGAAAAGAATACAACTATCACTGCCGAAGAACGTCAGAATTTGAAAGACGACTTAAATCAAAGTTATGCCATCAAATCAGAACGAGTTCACACCATCAATCAACTTTTAAAAGCTTACAGTTTATTTGAGAAAGATGTTGAATATGTGGTGATTGAGAATAAAGTTAAGATTGTAGACGAACAAACTGGACGTATCATGGAAGGTCGTCGGTATTCTGATGGACTGCACCAAGCTATTGAAGCCAAGGAAAATGTTACCATTGAAGCAGCTACACAAACTTTTGCAACCATAACATTACAGAATTACTTCCGTATGTATCACAAGCTTTCGGGTATGACCGGAACGGCAGAAACAGAAGCAGGGGAACTTTGGGATATCTACAAATTGGATGTAGTTGTAATTCCTACCAATCGACCTATTACGCGAAACGATACGGAAGATAGGGTTTACAAGACAAAACGTGAAAAATATATAGCGGTAATTGAAGAAACCGATCGCTTAATTTCGGCAGGACGACCAGTATTGGTTGGAACAACTTCGGTTGAGATTTCGGAATTATTGAGCCGAATGCTTACGAGCCGTAAAATAAAACATAATGTACTGAATGCCAAGCTTCACCAACGCGAAGCTGATATTGTAGCAGAAGCTGGACAAAGTGGAATTGTTACCATTGCAACCAATATGGCGGGTCGTGGTACGGATATTAAACTGACCAATGATGTGAAAAAAGCAGGTGGTTTGGCTATTATAGGTACTGAAAGACACGAAAGCCGACGTGTTGACCGTCAGTTAAGAGGGCGTGCAGGCCGTCAGGGCGATCCGGGTTCATCAGTGTTCTATGTTTCACTCGAAGATGATTTGATGCGTCTGTTTGGTTCTGAACGTATTTCGGGAATCATGGATAAACTTGGTTTTGAGGAAGGTGAAATGATAGAACATTCAATGATTTCGAAATCGATAGAACGTGCTCAGAAAAAAGTAGAAGAAAATAACTTCGGAATTCGTAAGCGATTACTTGAATATGATGATGTTATGAATTCACAACGTGAGGTTATTTACAGTAAACGTAAACATGCCTTGATGGGTGAAAGAATTGGAGTTGATATTTCAAACATGATATACGATGTTGCCGAAAATGTAGTTGAAATTTCAAAGAACAGCAATGATTATGAATATCTGAGCGAAGATTTACTTAAAATATTTGCGATGGAAGCGCCATTCGATATAAATACATTTACTTCGACCAAATCATCTGAGCTTGTACATCAGGTTGCAGAGGCTGCACATGCCACTTTCAAACGCAAGATGGATAAATTGTCGGCAATAGCTTTGCCAGTAATTAAACAAGTTTACGAAAAACAAGGACAGCAATATGAAAATATTTTAGTTCCAGTTTCAGATGGCAAACGAATTTTTAATGTTACCACCCATTTGGAAACAGCCTATAATAACAATGCGAAAGAAGTAGTAAAATCTTTTGAAAAAACTACGCTGTTGTATGTTATTGATGATGAATGGAAAGAACATTTAAGACAATTGGATGAATTGCGGAACTCTGTTCAAAATGCAAGTTACGAGCAAAAAGATCCGCTTTTGATTTACAAACTCGAATCTTACGGTCTTTTCAAGGAAATGATAGACTCGATGAACCGCAAAGTACTATCAATACTAATGCGTGGACAAATACCAGTACGAGAACCAGAACAGCTTAAAGAAGCACGACCAGCTGCTCGTATGGATATGAGTAGACTTAAAACTACCAAAGATGAGGTTGGAAGAAACAGTTCAGAGCAAGACCCAACTAAACAAGATACACGCGAAATACAACGTTCAGAACCTATCAGAGTGGAGAAAAAAGTTGGACGTAACGACCTATGCCCTTGTGGTAGTGGAAAAAAATTCAAAAACTGTCACGGTGCAAACTAATCTCCAATCGAACATTACAAAAAATTAAAAAGTTATGCTTTTAAATTATATCACTTGGAATGTAAACCCCGAGATCTTCTCAATTGGTCCTCTTACTGTGCGTTGGTACGGATTACTTTGGGCCATAGGTATTTGGCTGGCGTTGGTTGTCATTCAGAAGCTATTCAAGAACGAAAATCTTCCTGAACAATGGTTAGATAAGTTGTTTATGTATACCGTAATTGGAACTATTGTTGGAGCTAGATTAGGTCATTGTTTCTTCTACGAATGGAAACCGCTCGAACAACCTATCGAATTTTTGGGCATAACTATCAGTTATGGAAATCATTATCTGAGCCATCCTTGGGAATTATTGTATATTTGGCGTGGTGGTTTAGCCAGTCATGGTGGGGCCATTGGAATTTTAGTAGCCATGATTCTCTATAATAAAAATGTGTCTAAAAAAGGAATTGTTTGGATTTTTGACCGTTTATTGATAGGTGCGGCATTAACAGGGGCAGCAATTAGACTTGGCAATCTGATGAATTCTGAAATATACGGAAGTGTTACTGATTTGCCTTGGGGTTTTATCTTTGTACGCGATGGTCAAACACTTCCAATGCACCCAACTCAAATTTACGAAATGCTTTATTGCTTAATAACCTTCGCTATCACTTGGTGGTTATATTGGAAAAAACAAGCCCACAAAAAGAGACCGGGATTAATTTTTGCAGTATTTCTCTTGGGAGTTTTTGGAACTCGCTTTTTACTTGAATTTATTAAATTAGATCAAGAAGCCTTTGAGTCAGGCATGATATTGAATATGGGACAGATATTAAGTATTCCATTAATTCTTTGGGGATTTTGGCTCATTTATCGGAGTTCTAAAAACCAAATAGGTGAAGTAAAGAGAAAATGAAATTAATTAATAGTTAATTCTTTTACAACAATATACCATCTCCCAACTAAAATATTTTCACAAAAAAAATATAGTATATGTCTTTAAGTCCCCCCTTGGGGGATTTAGGGGGTTGCTCCTTATATATGTCAGATACAAATCGGTATACCCACGTAAAGCCTTACAACGAGCAAGAAAGTAAAACAATGCAACTTTCCCGTATGTTCGATACCATTTCAGGACAGTATGATAAATTTAACGATTTAATGTCTTTGGGACTGGCTCGAATCTGGCGTAAAAAAGCCTTAATGAGCCTGCTACCCTACGATCCTAAACAAATACTTGACATTGCAACAGGAACAGGTGATTTTTGTATCAAAGCCTTTGAGTATTTGAATCCTGACTTTATTAATGGCATTGACATTTCCAATAAAATGATGGAAATTGCTAAATTAAAGGCGGAGAAATTAAGATTGGGTAATAAAACTAATTTCGAAGTACAAGATGTTTCTGATTTAAAATTTGAGAATCAAAGTTTCGATGCAGTTACTATTTCCTTTGGCATTCGGAATTTCGAGAAATTAGATGAAGCTTTGTTACAGATTTATAGAGTTTTAAAAACAGGTGGACATTTATTGATACTTGAAATGAATGAACCTCGAAGCAAATTCTTCTTCCAACTTTATAAGATTTACACTCATATTTTTGTGCGAATGACCACAAAATACTTGTCGACAGACAGTCGTGCGTACAACTACCTCACTGACTCTATGCATTACTTTGCTTCCGGAAAAGAGTTGATCCAAATTCTTCATAATCATAACTTTAAAACAGTTAAATACAAGAATTTCGGCTTAGGAGTTTGTAGTTTGTATCTTGTGGAGAGAGTTTTAGAGAAGGCAGAGGCCTAGGCAAAGATAAAGAAAGACAATTATGTAACAAACTTGTGTACTATAATTTTTCAAAATTAGTAATTCAGCCCAAAGTCAAATTTGATTTTGGGCTGAATTAGTTATCATGAAATTAGAATCTTGCACCAATTCTCAAATCGAAATAATGAAAACGGATACGTTCTGGCTCATTAAACTGAGGATATGAAGTATAGCTATATTCGATTTTAGTATAATAACTGATACGTGAGTCTGTTTTGAAGTTCAAGCCCAAATCGAATTGAGTTTGGTGTCCAAAAAGTGAGCCTTCGGTATCAGTAATCCGCATATTATTCAGCAAAAGCCCGTAACCGATAAAAGGTATTATTGGCTTATTTCTAGCCAATTCATGCCTTACCGTCCATCCATAATTAAGCATGTGAACACTTTTTGAAAGAGCATCGTCAGGTATTAAAACTGTATATCCCAAAGGTACTGAGATAAATGATTTGTTTTTCGAACCATCGAAACCACTTAATTGCCAAGCATAATCGAATAACACACCATAACCATTTGTCGATTGGTTTGTAAATTTGGATTGACTGAAAAGATTTCTATAACCTATCTCAAAACTATACTGTTTTGGAGCTTTGAGTAATTTATTATCTTGGGCATTGAGTCCTAAATCGAAAACGATTAGGGCGAATGAAAGTAAAAATATATTGAGTTTCATAAGATTTATTTATTAATTGTTTGAAATATAATATCTTAGGTAAATATTCGAACCTAAGTATTATTATATGCCCCGACTATACAATTGGTAATTATATATTTTAAAAAAATAGTTGTAATAAAACGAGCTTTGATCTGTCAATCAATTAGAATTGAGCAAACAGTATAATAGAAAAATAAGTCTATTAAATAAAGCGTCTTGAATTCCCCCTTGGGGGATTTAGGGGGCTATTTAACAAAAAAACGGAGGCGGACGCGAAAAGAGTTGAAATGTGAAATAGGAAGATACAAAGTTACCAGTAAGAGTAAAAAATACCTTCTGCCTTATTTCCGGATAGGAAACAAGGTTATTAACTTGATTATCAACATAAATATCCTGAAAGAATTGATATTCAACAACTGAATTTGGTATCTGTTTGCTTTCAACTTGTACATGTTCAATAGTTGTAGGAGAAATTTCAGCTTGTTGCGTTGATTTTAAAAATTGAGGTCCAAAAACGCACGAGAGATACCCTAGCACCATGATAATTTGGGGTATAAACGATGCAAATATTGAACTCTCGAACATTAACATATTTCTTCTATAAATAAACAACGAACGTTACAATAAGATATAGAACAAGTCTTTAAGTCCCACTCGGGGGATTTAGGGGGCTGTAATTTGAGCCTTTTTGGGGACTCGAACCCCAGACCTATTCATTACGAATGAATTGCTCTACCAACTGAGCTAAAAAGGCGATTTTTTAAATATTTTGAGGTTAAAGAAGTTAGTAATATTTTGAAATTAAATAAGTTAGTTCTATATAAATGCAAGAAAAGTCTTAAAGTCCCCCTTCGGGGGATTTAGGGGGCTATATAAACCTCTTAAAATCATCCATTTTAATTTTCCCTTCATAAATGGCTTTGCCAATAATTACGGCAGGGATATTAGCATCGTTTAATTTCTCAACATCTTCGATAGAACTCACACCACCACTGGCAATGAGATACATTTCAGGTTTAGCACGTAACATTTTGTCGTACAATTCAAAAGCCGGTCCTTGCAACATTCCGTCTTTACTAATATCGGTACAAATTACCTTCGTTATCCCCAAATGCATATATTCATCAACAAAAGGCAATAGTTCAATTTCAGTAGTTTCTAACCACCCTCCTACTGCAATTTTTTCATTGTTGACATCTGCTCCCAATATAATTTTTTCAGAACCATATTTTGCGATCCAATTTTTAAAAATTTCTGGATTCTTTACAGCAATGCTACCACCAGTAATCATTTGTGCACCTGATTCATAAGCTATACGTAAATCATCATCGGACTTTAAGCCACCTCCAAAATCTATAATCAGTGAAGTGTGAGTAGCAATTCGTTCTAACACCTTGTGATTAACGATATGATGGGCTTTTGCACCATCTAAATCGACCAAATGCAATCGCTTAATACCCGAATCAGCAAACATTTTAGCCACTTCGAGCGGATTCTCGTTGTATATAATTTTTTGAACGTAATCGCCTTGCGAAAGGCGAACACATTTTCCATCAATTAAATCGATGGCCGGAATAATTTCTATCATTTTATTATTTGAAAATCTGATACGTTTATTTAAAACAACAATCAGAAGTTAAAAAAACCACAACATTAATATAACAATTACCAAGGATGGCAGCATATTTACAATTCTCAATTTCTTTATATCAAGAATATTAATAGCTAGTCCAATCAGCATTACACCTCCAATATTTGTAATCCCTAGGATAATTTCAGGACTTAAAAAAGACCCAGCATACATAGCTAATATAGTCAAAAGAGCTTGATATATAAAAAGTGGAATAGCCGAGAAAACCACGCCTAAACCAAATGCAGACGCCAACAAAATAGAAGAAAAAAAGTCCATGAAGGACTTCGTAAACAATAAGTCGGATGAAACGCCAGTTCCTTCTTGAATAGTACCTAAAACAGTAAGTGAACCGATACAAAAAAGTAGAAATGCTGTAATTAAACCCTCAGAAAATTTCTCATTTCCGATTTTAAAACGACTTTTGAAATATAAGCTCATTCGCTCAGTTGCTGATTCTAAATTGAGCCATTCACCTAATAACGAACCAATTGCTAAACTGCTAACAATGATTAGAATATGATCCATTTTGACAATCATGCTAATACCGATAGCCATGGTGAACAACCCAATTGCTTGAAAATAAATACTGCTAATACGAGCCGGCATATTTTTTTTCAACAACAAACCAATGGAGCCTCCCAACACGACAGCAACTGCATTAACGATTGTTCCAATCATTTTTAAACAATTTATAAAGATTTGAACGCAAAAGTAATAAAAAATGTAGTAGTACCCACTGATACACTAAACTAATGCGCTTATTTGATTATAAATTTCGCTAAATAAACCAATACCAATAATTGCTGTTGTGCAGATAAAAAGGCTTAGTTTGAGTGCAAAATTACTTTCAAACTTCTCTATTGCTGTATCGCTTTTTGTAAGGAACATAGCTTTTACAATCAATAGATAGTAATAAAGTGAAATGATAGTATTGATAAGTGCAATAAATACCAACACATAAAAACCTTGCTGGAAAGCTGCTGAAAAGATGAAGAATTTGCTAAAAAAACCAGCAAAAGGAGGAATACCTGCTAATGAGAAAAGTGCCAACATCATTACCA
>JBBSCW010000062.1:0-12646 GCA_038249855.1 Bacteroidales bacterium | reverse complement strand
TGAAATTAGGAGTCGATTTACGCAATTCAGATTTACACAAACTGCGTCTTAAAGCCCATCTTCCTCCCTCTCTATTTTTGGAGAGGGCTGGGGTGAGGACTGGGGGTTTGGGGGTCGAAATTTTAAATTGGTAAAGTAGAATTAGACATTACAAAATAAATGAAAAAGAAAACATTCATAAGTATTTTATATACTGCAATTTGCCTAATCGGATTTGCAGCAGAAATCAATACGAAGGTGTTGACAAATTCTGATTAATAATTACAATGATTTAGTGATAAATAAAAACGCAATCACATTAAAATCAGATCAAGCTGTTTTGTGTTAAATTATATTAAAAAAGTTAGTTTTCTAGGTGGGTTTTTTAATTGAGGGATTGAAGGAGTTGTTAGTTAATTTGTGTTTAGTTTGTTGGCAGGTCATATTCTTATATGACCTGCTTTCATATAATTGTATCAAAATTACATGTTTATGCTACAAATTTTATAGATAATAAAAAGTCAAGTCTCTATTTTTGGTGTTGCTAAATTCTTAAATTAATCATCTAATGAAAAAGTCCTTTTACTTTATATTATCAGTTGTGCTACTGCTTAATATCAGTTGTTCTTCAAAAAAAGCTAGCACAAATAACATTTCAGACTCAAGTATATTTACCTACAAAATTTCCAACGCATTCATTCTTTTACCTATTGAAGAATCGGTTCCTGAAATCCAAATAAATGTTCAGGTTAAAGATCTGCAATTCAATGAAACATACAATGTAAGAATTGCCCGTAATGAAACGGATTATTGGATGCCATTAAAAGTAGATAAATTCAAAGGCAAAGAACTCATTCTCACTTTTTCTAATTATATAGGCGCCGAAAAAGGAATTTCAGAAATTTTCGAATCCAATAAATTTGAATTTGATTACAACGAAACGTATCGCCCACAATTTCACTTTACACCCGAATATGGCTGGATGAACGATCCCAATGGCATGGTTTACCTCGACGGTGAATATCATCTTTTTTACCAATACAATCCCTACGGATCTGTGTGGGGCAATATGCACTGGGGCCATGCTGTGAGTACAGATTTGACTTCATGGACTTACTTACCCATAGCTCTTTCGCCCGATGGCTTAGGTGCAATTTACTCTGGAAGTGCAGTCATCGATGTAAATAATACTGCCGGCTTTGGTGCAAATGCTATGGTCGCAATTTATACTAATGCAGGCGAAGTTCAGGCTCAGAGCATTGCTTATAGCACCGATAAAGGTCGCACTTTCACCAAATATGTACATAATCCAGTGATTCCAAATATAGGTATAGTTGATTTCAGGGATCCAAAAGTATCGTGGAACGAAGCTGCCAATCAGTGGGTGATGGCATTAGCTACCAAACAAACCATTACATTTTATAGCTCGCCAAATCTGAAAGACTGGACAAGATTGAGTGAATTTGGCGAAGGGATTGGTTCACACGCAGGCGTTTGGGAGTGTCCTGATTTGTTTTCGCTACAATATAATGGCAAAACGAAATGGTTATTACTGGTTAGTATCAATCCAGGCGGTCCTAACGGTGGCTCCGCTACACAGTATTTTATTGGAAATTTCGATGGAAAAACTTTTACTGCGGACAAACTTCCGTATCCACTTTGGATTGATTATGGCCGCGATAATTATGCAGGGGTAACATTTAGCAATATTCCCAAAAACGATGGCAGAAGAATTTTCATGGGTTGGATGAGTAATTGGAATTATGGTAATATTGTTCCTACAAGCTTTTTTCGAAGTGCGAACACAGTTCCGCGGGATCTTAGCCTTGTAAACAATGGCGACCATTTGATTCTGAATAATTTCCCTACAAAAGAGATAAGTAAATTAAGAACAGAGCCAAAAACAATTGCTAATCAGACCGTTGAGAAAGAATTAATAGTTTCTAATTTATTGCCAAATAAAAATGGGACGTATGAAATAGAAATGACTTTAATTCCCCAGAAATCAACTAGTTTCGGATTTGAATTAATGAACTCAAAATCCGAAAAATTAAGTTTCGTCTTTGATTTGGGAGCAAAAACGCTAAAAACTAACAGGGAGAAAAGCGGGAAAGTTGATTTTAGCGAAAACTTCAAAAATGGTTCTGTCGCTCCTTTACTCCCAAAAGAAAGTTATAGAATTCGACTTTTAATTGATAAAGCATCAGCGGAGATTTTTGTAAATGATGGTCAAATAGTCATGTCAAACATTTTCTTTCCAACTGAAACCATGAATAATCTCAAATTTTTCAATAATTCAGGAATACTAAAAGCAAATAATATCACAGTTTATAATATTAAATAGATGAAAAACAACAAGTATTTATATTGGATAACTTTCGTTGCCATTAACGGTGGTTTGCTATTCGGACTCAATATGGCTGGAATATCGGGAGCGCTAGATTTACTCAAAGGAGAGTTTTCGTTGACTGACAGTGGTTTGGGAACTGTAGCTGCTTTGCTCACATTTGGCTGTTTGATTGGAGCTTTGTTTACAGGCAATTTTACTGAAAAATATGGACGTAAAAACGTGATGATTTTTACTGCCATTACTTACGTAATTTCGGCATTTGGTTGTGCATTGTCAGAGTCGGCAGCAATGCTTACCATTTTCAGAGTATTATCAGGTTTGGCAGTTGGAGCCACTTCGGTAGTTGCTCCCATGTATATTTCTGAGATTGCACCTGCTAAAAGTCGTGGACGATTAGTATCACTAAATCAATTTGCAATAACCATTGGTATCGTTCTAGCTTATGTATTTGATTATCTCTTGATTGGTTTGGGCGAAAATAGCTGGCGTTATATGTTGGCAGTTCCCGGTATTTTTGGAGTTTTGTTTTTGATCTTTCTAATTGTAAAATTCCCCGAAAGTCCTCGCTGGTTATTTGCAAAAGGACGTAAGGACGAAGCAATTAAGGTTCTGAGATCAATTGGTGGCGATGTGCTTGTTAATGAAGAACTTCCGGCAATGGAAAGTTTGCTATTGACCGAAAGTAAAAAAGAAAAAATGTCATTTGGAGAACTTTTTCGAGGGAAAACCGGAAAAATAGTGTTGATTGGAACATTAATCGCGGCATTGCAACAAATCACCGGTATAAATGCAGTTATCATGTTTTCGCCCGAAATTTTTCAAGCAGCTGGTTCAGCCAAAGGCGATTCGATGATGCAAGCCATGATTGTGGGTTTGGTGAATTTCCTGATGACGATTGTCGCTCTTTGGTTAGTTGATAAAAAAGGACGTAAAACTTTATTGCTTTGGGGCGCTGTGGGTATGATTTTTTCATTGGCTTATCTCACACTGGAATTTGCTAAGCCTGTTCAGAATGGAATTGGCGTATTGCTTGCTTTGTTGTTGTATATTTCGTTCTTTGCGGCTTCGTTTGCACCAGTTATGTGGGTAATTATTTCCGAAATATATCCCAATCGCATAAAAGGAATGGCCATGTCATTCTCAACCGCCATAAGCTGGCTGTGTACGTTTCTTACCGTTTATTTTGCTCCGATAATTCAAGGCTCGTTGGGATTACATTATCTATTTGGGATTTTCGGAATTTTCAGTATTATTGCATTTGTATTTGTAAAATTTTGGATTCCTGAAACCAAAGGAAAATCGTTGGAACAAATTGAGAAGGAATTGGGACTTTAAGAGATGCCCCCTAACTTGGACAAGCCAGAATCAAGAGCCAAGATGTTATACAAAAGAATAAAGATAAAAGAAAGTCACAAAAAGAGTAATTGAAAAAAATTTTTTCGAATATTTGTATTGAACTGATTATCTATTAATTGTAAATATTATATTATTTCAAAACCATTTATATTGTACCAAAAAATACATTAATTTGAGAGTCTAGGTACTAAGGGGAGAAAAATATCACTAACGATAATTTAATAATATGACAGATAAAAATAAAAATATAGAAGACGTAGCTAACTCTGTTCCCCTTCAGGGGTTAGGTTTTAACTTCCCATTTAGGAGGTTGGGTGGCAAGCATTTAGGGGCAGATTCATTGATCATTATCGGTTTAGGCGAAATTTTATGGGATGTGTTTCCAGAAGGAAAAGTACTGGGTGGAGCTCCGGCAAATTTCGCCTATCATGTATCTCAGTTTGGATTTGATGGTCGAGCAATAAGTGCCATTGGTAATGACGATTTGGGTAATGAAATTATTGAAAATCTCAATAAAAAGGAGTTGAAATACAGTATCGAGAAAACACAATTTCCAACAGGGACAGTTCAAGTTACCTTAGATGCTAAAGGTGTTCCACAGTACGAAATAACGCAAAATGTAGCTTGGGACAATATTCCCTTTACACCTGAAATGGAAGACTTGGCTTGTAGAACTAAAACCGTTTGTTTTGGTTCATTGGCTCAACGGAATCCTGTTTCACGCTTGACAATCAATAAATTCTTAGACTTTTTACCTAGCGATGCATTGATAATATTCGACATTAATTTACGACAACATTTTTATTCTCAAGAATTAATCCATCAATCGTTGACTCGCTGTAATATTTTGAAGATTAACGATGAAGAAGTTGTCCTAGTAGCCGAGTTATTTGATTGGGTTGGATTATCCGAAATGGAGATTTGTAAAAAACTACTCGAAGATTATAGCTTGAAAATGGTGGTACTTACAAAAGGAACTGAGGGAAGTTATGTAATCACTAAGAATGAAATTTCGTTCAAAGCTACGCCATTCGTGAAAGTTGCAGATACTGTTGGTGCTGGCGATTCATTTACGGCTGGCTTTGTTGCTTCATTATTGAAAGGTAAAAGTATTGCAACAGCCCATGATATTGCAGTTGAAGTATCGGCATTTGTTTGTACACAGCAAGGTGCTATGCCTGTATTGCCAAATTCTATTACAAAATAATTTAGCTTAAAAAGGTTTTAAACTCCATTTTGTTGTTTTAACAACCTTTTTTTTTGTAAAACAGACCGATTGTCCGCTGATTTTCGGCTTGTTTTTTTTTGTTGGAAAATAAAACTGTAAATTTGTTTCCTAATACTATTCACGGTTTATTCTATCACATG
Organism: Bacteroidales bacterium; assembly: GCA_038249855.1. Classification (GTDB taxonomy): domain Bacteria; phylum Bacteroidota; class Bacteroidia; order Bacteroidales; family Paludibacteraceae; genus Paludibacter. The sequence continues at coordinate 7,593 of JBBSCW010000062.1, read as the reverse complement.
AAAAAAATCTTCTTTCTATTTTTCTGGCTGCTTGTTCTCTTATCTTCTTGTGGATTGGATAAAAAGCAAAAAACTTATATTATTGCTGTGTCACAATGTAGCGAAGACGCATGGCGCAGGAACATGAACGAGGAAATACTGCGCGAAGCCTCGTTCAATTCTGGAGTAGAAGTGAAAATTAAAACAGCTTATGACAGCAATCAAAAGCAAATCAGAGATATTGAAAGTTTTATTGCAGACAATGTAGATGTCATTATCGTATCCCCTAACGAAGCCGTTCCGCTGACACCAGTCATTGAAAAAGCTATGGAGGCAGGAATCCCAGTTGTAATGGTCGACCGTAAAATTAGTACGGGTAAATACACAGCTTTTGTGGGTGCTGATAATTTTGAGATTGGACGAGAAGTTGGTGTTTACACAGTAAATCTTTTAAACGGAAAAGGGAATATAGCTCAAATTACTGGCTTGGAAGGTTCTACTCCCGCCTACGAACGACATGAAGGTTTTATGAGTGTCATTAAAAATTATCCCGAGATTAAAGTTGTTTATGAAGCAGCTGGTGGTTGGAGACGATCTGCAGCAAAAGAAAAAATGACTGCTGCCTTAAAAATAAATATTCCAATAGATCTTGTATTTGCACAAAACGATGAGATGGCGACTGGTGCTTATGAAGCCATACGAGTAAACAGCAGCATAAAAAAACCTATCATTATTGGAATTGATGCACTTCCAGGTACTGATGGTGGTATTGAAAAGGTAATAAACGGAACTATTGATGCCACATTTATCTACCCCAGCGGAGGTGAAAAAGCAGTTCAAACAGCTATTAGAATTCTTAAAAATGAACCTTACGACCGCGAAAATATACTTTATACAGCAGTTGTAGATAGAACTAATGCAAGGGTATTAAAACTTCAGACCGACCAAATTGTAAAACATCAATATCGTATTGGTCAACTGAATATTGTACTTAATAAAAACCTTTCACAATTCAGTTTGCAACAAACAGTTTTGTTTCTTTTGCTCGCCGTACTCTTTATAATATCGGTTCTTTTAGTTTTACTTTTCAGATTATATAGCCACAAAAACATAGCCAATAAAGAGTTAGAGAAAAGAAACCTTGCTATCAATCAACAGAAAGAAGAACTTTCAGAACAAAAAGATCAATTAATTACACTTTCGAAAAATCTGGAAGATGCCACGCAAGCAAAACTTGTCTTTTTTACAAATATTTCGCATGAGTTTCGCACACCGCTCACATTATTGCACGGTCCATTAGAAACAATATCAAAAACCGAATCATTAAGCATCGAAGGATCTAAGCTCGTGCATTTAATGCGTAAAAATGTGCAGGTGTTAATGAAACTTATCGACCAGATTATAGAGTTTCGGCGATATGAGAATGGTAAAATGCAGATGTATTATACTTTGAACAACCTGAAAATTTTTGTGAGCGAAATTTGTGATTCATTTATCGAACTTAGCAAGAAAAGAAAAATCCATTTTAATTTTAATGCCTCAGACGAAGATTTCACCCTTTGGTTTGATACTGATAAAATGGAAAAGATTTGTTATAACCTGATTTCCAATGCGATGAAATTTACTCCAGAAAATGGTTGTATAAAAGTTTATCTTACAAAAGAAGAAGAAGTGAATGAAGAATTTTATGCAAAACTAACCATTACTGACAACGGAATCGGAATTTCAGAACAACATATTCAACAGATTTTCGATCGGTTTTATAAGGCTGATAGAGCAGCTGCAGGTTCAGGGATTGGTTTAGCGCTTACCAAAGGGCTTATTGAGCAGCACAATGGTTCTATTCTCGTTGAAAGCACCGAAGGCAAAGGAACTAAATTCGAAATACTTTTCCCATTTAAACAAAAAGACATTGCTACAAATGAACAATATCCGGTTTTAAGCAGTAATAATTCCTTTGTCGAAAATGATTATATTATTGAAGATGATGAGCTTGAAGATACAACTGATGACAGCAAACTCGAAAGAAATAAGCCACTGATTCTAATTGTTGAGGACAACTGCGATGTACGTCAATATATAAAAAGCTTGTTGCAAAATGAATATCAGATCATTGAAGCTAATAATGGACAAGTTGGGAATCTGAAAGCTATGAAACACATCCCTGAACTAATTATCAGCGATGTGATGATGGACGTGATGGATGGATTTCAGCTGTGCAAACAAATTAAAGAAAATATCAGCACCAGCCACATTCCAGTGATACTGCTTACAGCTTGTGTACAAGACGAACAGCGAGCTATGGGTTTTGAAAGTGGTGCCGATGCCTACATTCCAAAACCATTTAACGAAGATTTACTCAGGATACGAGTTCGAAAAATAATTGAAAACAGGGAAAAAGTAAAAGCCTATTTTCAAAAGAATTTGACTTTTGGCGACCGAAAAGAAGCTGTTGCTGAGATCGACAAAACCTTTATGACAAAATTCAGGAAACTCATTGAAGAACGATTGATTGACACCGACTTGAATGTTGATGAAATTGGTAAAAACCTAGGACTTTCGAGAGTTCAACTCTACCGAAAAATTAAATCGCTTACTAATTATGCTCCAAACGAATTGGTAAGGATTATTCGCTTAAAAGCAGCCGAGCAATTACTAATTAACTCCGAAAAAACAATTTCAGAAATAGCTTATGATACTGGATTTTCTTCACCATCCTATTTTACAAAGTGCTTCAAGGAGTATTTCAATGAGAGTCCGACTGAATATTTAAAACGCATTAAAGCATAGCTATTCGGGAACTACCTATTCTGATGAAAGATAGCATCCTTCAATATAAATTGAAATGTTTGGCTTGTTGTAAAATTCTTGTGCAATATGTTCAAAAAAAACAAACTCAAAGTCTTATATACAGTGTATTGAGTTTGTCGTTGGTGATCTGGGAGAGGCCGTTATCTTCATTCTAAATATGTTCATTTCAAGAAGTTATTATTTCTACTTCTACTAAAATGAAAATATCTAGTATACTTGCATAAAACGCAGATTAATAATATATTATGAATTTGAAGGCATTCATTCGGTAATTATCGATGGTATTGCCGATTTAATTCACTCGGCCAACGACGAAGCTGAAAGTATCCGAGTAGTGGATGAACTCTACCGACTGGCAGGAATTTACCAAACTACTAATGTTTGTGTGCTTCACTTTATCCCGAACGGGTTAAAGCTCAGGGGACATTTAGGGTCGGAATTGCGACGAAAAGCTGCCGGAATTCTCTCTATCGAAAAAGACGACCAACCCAGCGTTTCCGTTGTAAAAGTGCTGAAAGTCCGTGACGGCAGTCCGCTGGATGTTCCGCTCATTCAATTCGCTTGGGACAAAAAAGAAGAAATGCAGGTCTATTTGGGTGAGAAATCCAAAGAAGAAAAAGAAAAACACAAAGAAAACGAACTCAATGCTACTGCTAAAACCCTCTTCGCTCAAAAACGCTACTACAGCTATCAGGAACTTACCGATAAGCTACAAGAATACCTTGACGTAAAAGAACGCACCGCCAAGGGTTATATAAAATTCATGAGCGAAAAAGAAATTATCCTCAAAGACCCCACCAAAGCCAATTATTATGTGATTGGGCATGGATAAATTTCTCTTACCCCGAAAGGGTTAAATGTGCATAACCACCAGTGAGCTTGCGATACTGGGGGATGAGCAATCCCTCATTCATTAAGTCAAATAAAATACATGATTCGCAATTTGCGAATTACAAATAATTATTGATTTACAAACAATTATTTTGGTTATATGGGAGATTATTTGTAATTTTGCAGTTTATATGCGACAAAATTTGTATGTTAGACACATTAAACCTCTCAAAAGAGATTATTTTCTCTTCATCCGATCCAAATATCTCTCGCAAAATTTCATTAGCAGAGAAAACGGGTAAGCTAAAAAAAATAGCTCCAAGAGTCTTTACAACAAATTTGTTGGACTCAGAAGAAAATATAATTAAGCGAAATTTAATTGAGATTTTAGCTTGGCGATATCCAAATGCAGTTATTAGCCATCGTAGTGCTCAAGAGTTACGTCCAACTGATAACGGTGAATTCTACCTAACCTATAATTTTAGAAAGAAAATATCCAATCTTCCTGGGATAACTCTCAATATATTTGAGGGATCTAATGCTGTTGAAGGAGATGTCTCTTTGAATGGTATTTATATCGCATCGGAATATCGTTGGATGTTGGAATGTATGCAAGTTTCAAGGCGAAAAGGCGAACAATCAAAATCATTAACGGTTTCTTTTATTGAAAATCGATTGGAAAAAATGATCCTGATTCAGGGTGAAGATAAATTGAATCAGTTTAGAGACAAATTAAGGGACGTTTCGTTACTTCTCAATATGTCAGTTGAATTTGAAAAACTGAACAAAATCATTTCTGCTTTAATGGCCACTCACGATGTAAAAGTTCTGACAAATGATTCATCAAAAGCTCGCACAGCAGGTATACCGTTTGATAGTGGTCGTGTCGAATTGTTTTCAGTGCTGTTTGATAAACTGAAAGACCATTTTTTTACCGAAAGACCCAATAAAAATACGGATGAAAATTCTTATCGGATGTTCTCTTTTTTTGAAAGTTATTTTTCAAATTACATTGAAGGGACTAAGTTTACCATTGACGAGGCAAAATCAATTGTTGAAACAGGAATTGCCATACCTAAAAGGATAAAAGACTCGCACGATATTTTAGGCACATTTACAGTTATTTCAAATCGGTCTGAAATGAATAAAATACCGGCAACTCCTGAAGAACTTTTTGATTTATTACAAAACCGACACAGAATTTTAATGAGAGAACGTGAGGAATGCAATCCGGGAGTATTCAAAGAAATCAATAATCAAGCGGGAAATACTCTATTTGTCGATTATACACTTGTCAAAGGAACGTTAATGCAAGGTTTTAAGTATTATGCAGCCTTGAAAGAGCCTATGGGAAGAGCTATATTTATGATGTTTATGATAAGTGAAGTTCACCCTTTTACGGATGGTAACGGAAGAATTGCACGAATTATGATGAATGCAGAACTGTTCCGGGGCAATCAATCAAGGATTATTGTTCCAACTGTATTTCGCAAAGATTATATTCTTGCATTAAGAAAACTTACACGGTCAAAAGAACCGGATACCTATATCAGAGTTATGGAAAAACTCCATAAATTCAGTGATAACCTGTTTGGCAGTGATTTTGATGATTTGAATAACTACTTGATAGAATGTAACGCTTATCAAGAACCACAAGATGCTCATTTAAAATACATCGAGAGAGTTATCAATGCAAAAAATGATGATTTTGATAAAGCATTGGAAGATGAAAAACAAGATAATTAGAATTATATGCGCTAAAATTTGTATTAAAAACATTTATATGCGCTAAAATTTGTTGTTTCCGTATAAAATAGTATCTGCACTTTTTTTTGTAGGATTTCAATCAACTAACTTTTTCTCAACAGGCTAGTTGCAGTTCATTTCCTACGAAAAATCCAAATACAAAAGTTCAGAACAAAGGGGTCAGGCTTCGCCTATAGGCAAATTGCGAGAAGCTCCGCCGAGACAACCTGAAATCGTAGATATGTAGCTTTTAATTATACTACCAAATGCAGTTGCTGGTGGGTGGCATTAGTTTACATCACACCTTCATGAATTCTTTATATTTGCAATCTAATTTACATTAAATCAAAGTTTTGTATAGTAGAGCGGATTGAAAACAAATAGCTCCGAAAACAGAATCATTGACCGCTGGTTCCCGTCATCGGTTGCCGAACAATAGTTTGTATTGAAAAAGTGGATATTATAGCGGGATGCTTACAATACGGCTTACAATTACTGTGAGAAGTCAGCAGAAACCATAGTAGATGGCGGTAACGAGCTGGCAAAAGAAAAAAGTCAGAAGTTTAACAATCTATTGAGGCACACCTTAATCATTTGTTTTGAATCTCAACTCTTGTATTCCGAGATTTTCAATGCTAACAAAACGTATTACATACCTGCCTGCCACAGGCAAGTCCTAAGAAAACAGAAGGTTGGATTACAAAAATCCAACCAACCAAGCATCAATATCTGCTCATTCAATAATATATCCGCAAGGACGGGATAGTATTAGCTATTTTTTATTTGTATATATTGGCTTTAGGTTTTCAGTGTCTATTAAATAGCTTTTAAGCTCTTCGATTTCTTGTTCCAATTCAATTTTTGATTTACGGACTGGTCCCCAGCTGATAAAGGGAGGTAGCACGGTCATGCCAACAAAATAGAACATACCGTGGTGTATGGGAAAGAGTATGTTATTCATATCACCGTTGGTACCATTTTGCGAATAGCTTTGTTCGGGTCCACCGGTGGTCATGATTATAAAAGCTGTTTTGTCTTTGAAAATTCCATTTTCATACACTCCTTTGCCGTTACCATAAACAAATCCCATGGCAAAAACCTTATCTACCCAACCTTTAAGTATGGCGGGTAATCCAAACCACCACAATGGGAAGTTAAAGATAAGAGTATCGCACCACTCCAATTTATCCATTTCAGTTTGCAAACTGTCATCAAATTGTTTGTTTTCAAACGCAAATAGTTGTTCGGTTTGGTACTTGAAATAATCGGGCTTTAGCACCGACTTAAAATCACTTCTATCGCCAACGGGATTGAAGTTTAGGGCGTATAAATCACTTTCTTTTACTTCGCATCCTTGCTCCAAATAAAATTCTTTTGCACTTTTTCCTAAGCTGGCACAAAATGAACTTGGTTCGGGATGTGCACTTACAATCAATACTTTTTTCATCTATATATTTTTTTCATTCTAACAAATGAAAATAGCTAATTGTTGCTCCATTATACAATTCTTATTCTATTTTTTTTGCTTTTAGCTTGCTGTTGTTAATGTGATAAATATCATCATCGGCTTTGGAAGCTAGTACGGCAACATTCGCACAGTAAGCCAGTTACGGAGTATATACTCCCTTGCCCTTTAGCTACGTAGCTCCACCCTCCTGAATTCTTTGGATTTGCAATCCAATTTGCAATAAATCAAAGTTTTGTATTGTAGAACGGATTGAAAAACAATAACTCCGAAAACAGAATCATTGAGCGCTGGTTTCGCATAAGTTTGTATTGGAAGAGTGGATATATTGTGGGAGGGGGGACTCGTCTAAATATAACGAAAGAAAAAAATAAAAATTCTCAAATACAATAATTGTCAAACGACTTAAAAAAAGTAACTTTGCAATCTAACTAGAAAACAAATTAGAATAATGGCTAAGACAGCAAAGACAGAACAAGAAGAACCACTCGAAAAGAAACTTTGGAAAGCAGCTGATAAGCTCCGCAAAAACATGGATGCGGCTGAATACAAACATGTTGTTTTAGGTTTAATTTTCTTGAAATATATATCCGACGCTTTTGAAGAACAATATCAAAACATAGTAGCTCAAAAAAGTGACGGTGCTGATCCCGAAGATAAAAACGAATATCTGGCTGAAAAAGTGTTTTTTGTACCACCAACTTCTCGTTGGAATCACATACAAGGCAGAGCAACACAACCAACCATAGGCAAAGACATTG
>JBBSCW010000061.1:0-12828 GCA_038249855.1 Bacteroidales bacterium | reverse complement strand
AGTGGTGAAGTTCACCAAGCCATTTTCAAAATTGTCAACAACAATATTTGGTAAGGCAGCAAACATAATAGCATTCATTGCAAACGCCATTAGCAAAAAAGTAAATAATCGTTTCATAAAATTTGTAATTTAAATTGTTAATAATAATTGTTTTTATCTAAGTCGTATTATGAGAGTGTATTCTTTATTTTTTAATGTTTTTAATTTGATTGTGTATTGTTTTGCATTGATAATTTTATTGGAATTACTAAATCTAAATATATTCTGACCAGCAGTGGCATTGAATGTAGTATCCATAACAAGCTCAGCACTTGAATTTTTCAGTTGGAATTGCGTATTCCCAGCATCAGCAATAAAATAATCAAGTTCAAACATACCTCTATCGGGATGCCGCATCATATCATATTCTTTGGTTTGCGTATTTACAATGGCCTTGTTAAAACCTTCCGTTTGTTTTTGAGTTGAATTAATTCCTGCCAGGGCAAGCCCTTTTTGAATGTTTGCATTCTTCATCAGCAAATTCCATATCAATCCGCTTCGGTAGTTTTCTATCATCACCACAATTGGACCTTGATCGATGGCCAAGTGTTTCTTTTCCGAGGTTGAAGTTTCGGGCGAATAAGCATCTGCAAAACCATAAGTTCCTTTTATCAAAGCATTTTCAGTCAATTGAAAAAGCATTTGCGTACTGTAAAAAGGCGTATAAGGGTAGGAACTCATTGCTGCAGTTGGAGCAATAACTCCATCGTCATTCCGAGGCGAACGCGCCATATAGCCCCAAGGTGGGCGACCTCCATAACAAGCAGTCAAACCCCAATTTCGCTCATCATATTTAAAGTTTTTTGGAGCTTCGTACATGCAATAATGTCTGTTTATTAAAGTATGGGCAGTATTTTGTTGCCAATAATCCACATATTTATCGTTCATAACAAAAGGATTCAAGCCCAAAAAGGAATAATGCGCAAAAAATAGGGGTCCACCAAAGTCCTCGCCCAAGGGAAGCGAATATCCGTAGAATTTCCTATTTGGATAAACCGCCACACCATTGTTGAGCCAGCCTTTATTATACACTTCTCCACTAATATTATGAGGCGCTGGAGCTCCCAATGCAAGAATATAACTTATCAAACACTCGTTCCATCCTCTGATAGGAAGTGAAAATTTATTTTGTTGTGAATACCAAAGCCAATGCAAGTATTCGCCCGAAGAAGCATAAAACTTCCAGTCGACTGAATTTATGAAAGAATCGACTGAATCTCGAATTTCTTTCTCAGCTGTATTATTGGCATTGTAATATTCCTTTGCCGCAATCAATCCAGCCATCAGGAATCCAGTTTCGACCATGTCGCCAGTTTTAATTTGGTCGCCAAAAGCATGTGAAGTACCATCAGGATTGTACCAATGGGACCATACACCTTTGAATCGTTCGGCTTTTCCTAAAAACCTGACTATTTTAGTGGTACGTTGTGTAGCTTGATCGCGAGTGATAAACGTTCGCTCTGATCCCACTATCAAAGCCATCAATCCAAAACCTGTTCCACCTGTTGTTACTACATCGCCACGCTCGTTTCCTTCCAACGCCAAACCTGTAGGACTTGCTCCTTCGTAGAAAAAACCAAAAGTCTTTCGTTGCCATTCGTCCATTACCGCTTTAACTTTAGTAGGTGCATAGGTTTCGTCGTTCTTAACAACCACAATAGTTGGCGGAACAGGGTCTTTGCAAGAACTGAGCATTAGAAAGAAAATAATAATCACTAAAGCACTACCCCCAACCCCTGGAGGGGAGTTGAAGTTAGTATTATCAGTATTTATTTTTAAAAAAATCATATTTTTAATTTCACCAATAGTAAAAAAAATATTGATATAGAATTAGTCTTATTCCCCTTTAGGGGTTAGGGGTTGTATTATTTTAATACTCAGGATTTTGTGTTAGCGAACCTTCTGATTTATCTATTTCAGTCTGAGGTATAGGAAATAAGTCATGTTTACCTAGCACAAATCCAGTAATTGCAGTTTTCGCTTCATCCCAACGAACTAAATCATAGAATCTTTCCCATTCCATAGCCAACTCAATTCTACGTTCATGGTGAATTTTGGTGCGTAACTGATCTTTATCTGTCGTTGTGATTTTAGGAAGTACCGCAGCATTTCCTCCACGAGCACGTTCCCGAACCATCTCAAGTTTTGCAAGAGCATCGTTAGAGTTCCCCAATTCACAAGCGGCTTCAGCATGCATCAAAAGCACATCAGCATAACGAATAAGACGAATATTCAACCAATAGGCTTGAATATCAGACGAACGACCGTACAAAGCTCTTTCAGCTAAACTTACATATACTTTTTTGTTGAAGTATTTTTCTCCAGCGGCATCAGATTTTACCTTTTTACCTTCTATCATATCTCCATCAGCCAACACAGTAGCTGCTTTTCTTGGGTCGTCGGTTTCATAGGCATTCATCAAGGCCTGACTAGGACTATTAAACCCCCAACCTAAATTTGGAACGCCCCTAAATCCCTGTATTTGGCCATATTGAGTTGAAAGAAATATTTTATCAGCAGGTTTTTGTTCACAAAATACTTCAAAAACAGATTCAGGACCGTACTCATTTGCTTCGGCATACATAACTCCATACAGAGTATTCAGATTATTATCGCCCGAAGCAATAACGGCAGTAGTTTGGCCTAATGCATCCGACCATTTTTTCTGATACAAATACACTTTTGCTAGCAACGCCCTGGCAGCATTTTGTGTTGCTCTACCTTGATTTCCACTTGCTACAAGCATCATTCTTGAGGGCAAATGAGGAATAGCGGCTGTCAAATCTTTTTCAATATTACTCCAAATTTCCTCACGAGTTGAACGAGCTGGTATTTTATCATTAGCGCCCAATACAGTGGTTATATAGGGAACACCACCAAAAGCTTGTGCCAATCTAAAATACATCACCGAACGGAGAAATAATGCCTCAGCAGCATAAGTTTTTCTTTTGGCAACAGAATCAGCCAACGTATTGACAATCACAAGTGCTTCGTTTGAAAGTACTATGCTTCTGTAACATTCTGAATAGTAATCTTTAATTGCTCCATTACTCGATGTATAACTCAAAGATTTAAACTGTGCTACCTCGCCACCGTCACTCGGTGTACTTCCTTTTAGTGCATCGGGCGAAGTATAACTCTGCATTCCTAAGCCGCTCCATTGAAAAGAATAAGCTCTTAAAGTTCCATACGACTCTGCTAATTTTCCTTCGGCCAAAATACTGGCATTAATTTCCTGATTGGGGGTGTAGTTTTTAGGATGATAATATCCTTTGGGATAGAGTTCAAGAAAATTATCGGAACATCCCATCCCCAACACAACTACTGCTATAAATAATATATATTTTTTCATGATTGCGTAATTTAGAAGTTAACAGTTAAACCAAGTGAATAAGTTGTTGGGATAGGATAAGTACCACCACTATCGATAGAGCCAGCTAAAATGCTTCCTCCAATTTCGGGAGTATAACCAGTATTTTGCTTAAAAGTAAGCAAGTTTTGGGCATTGGCATAAATACGAACTTTGGATAAATTGATTTTCTTTATCACACTCATTGGAACATTGTAGCCCAACTGTACAGATCGTAAACGTATATAAGCACCGCTCTCAAGCAAATTAGTCGATGACTCAAAATTATGACCCTGAGCTGTGTTCAATGCTGGCTCAATGATTGATGTTCCTTCGCCATGCCAACGATTTAACGAGCTGGTATAGAAATTAAACTGAGCGTAAGTAGGTAATTTTTTCACATTAATAATATCGTTTCCGTAAACCCCATTGAAATCTACATTCATATCAAAGTTTGCATAAGCAGCATTCAAACTGAAACCATAAGTAAATGTAGGAATGGTACGCCCAATAAAATCACGGTCGGCGGAGGTGATTTTTCCATCACCAGTTAAGTCTTTGTATTTAATATCGCCTGGTTTTGAAACCCAAGGCGTTAGATAATAACTATTTATTTCAGCTTGATTCTGGAAAACGCCATCTTGCAAGTAGCCATAAATAGCTCCCACCGAACGACCTACCGAAGTACGGTGATATTTTCCGCTCACAATATCGGCATTGTCATTGCCAATGGCTATCACTTCGTTTTTCAAGGTTGCACCATTCATGCTCACTCCATAATTGAACTTTCCAATTTTATCGTTCCACGAAAGGATAAATTCCAATCCACTGTTACGAATAGAACCGATATTGGTAACATCAATATTATTTATTCCAGCTGATGTTTCGAGGAAAGATAGCATATCCGTAGTTAATTTATTGTAATAATCTACTTCTAATTTCATGCGATTATCAAATACTTGTGTTTCTAAACCAAGATCAAATTCCTTAATTACCTCCCAATGCAAAGTGGTGTCAGGATGATTGGCTTGTGTTGGTAAATAATAGTTTACCCCATCTACGACCACCTGTTGTCCGCGCGGATTTATTTGCGGATACATCATATAATTACCAATTTTATCGTTTCCAAACATTCCCCATGAGCCTTTCAGTTTCAAATAATCTACTGTTCCTTTTATCCCACTGAAAAAATCTTCCTCCGATGCCATCCAAGCTAAACCAACTGAAGGAAAATAACCCCAACGATAGTTTTCAGCAAATTTCGATGAAGCATCCGCTCTGAATGTCAATGCTGCAATATATTTATCGGCATATGAATAATTTATACGGCTTAAGTAAGAAGTGAAAGCTTCGGCTGAATACCAATCGGAATTACCTCGGTTTTGATCGGCACCTGCACTTAACATCCAAAAATCTTTGGGAACAATCCATGTACTTCCGCTGATCAATGAATCAGTAGAAGCATTAAAACCTTGATTTACTTGCATGCGAGCCGTATACCCAACCAAGGCACTGATGCGATGGTTATCAATTTTCTTATTGTAATTCAATAGAAAGTCAGCTTGATATTTCGTGTATTCAGCAGAATTTCTTGAAAAACGAGTCGTTTCGCTTTTGTGCGAAGAATTTGAATTTGCATTGTTTACATCAAAGCGAGGACTGAATACACTACCTAAATTTAATCCAAAATCACCATAAGCAACGGCTTTAAATGTAAAGTCTTTCAAAAATTTTAATTCAGCATACACATTACCAACGGCACGATAACCATAACTTTCGGTATTGCCCTTGTTAATTTCCATAACGGCCACAGGATTGGCAACGTCTTTTTGAATGCCTGGCGATGGTGTATAATACGAACCAATATTTTCTGGATTATGATTTTCTGTTGGTGAATAAGGTGAGTAAGTAGGTATTGCCTGAACAGCATTGGAAACACTCGCAGAAGTTGGATCAGTATCCCAACGAGTTAAAGTTATATTGCTACCTACTTTTATATTTTTGCTAATCTGATAATCGCCTGCCCAACGAGCATTGAAACGTTGATAAGAATTATATTTTACAATACCATCTTGGAGGAAATAACCCAATGAAAATACAGTATTTGCTTTGTCGGTAGAGTTGGCAACTGTTACTCCATGATTAGTTACCATGGCAGAGCGGAAAATATAAGATTGCCAATCGGTACCGCCACCCAATAAATCACCAGTCCAAGGAGTAGCAGCCGGATTCATATTTTTCAACTGTTCGTTGTAAAGCATGGTAAATTGATCTGCATTAGTTAAACTGACTTTATCGCGACTTTGTAGCATCTGTGAACCCACATAGCCATCGTAACTTACCGTAAGTTTGCCTTTCTCAGCACGTTTAGTTGTGATAATGATAACCCCATTGGCGCCCTGAACTCCAAATATTGCCAGTGAAGAAGGATCTTTCAACACTTCAGTAGATAAAATGTCGTTCGGATTCACGAAGTCGATATTATCAACAAACATTCCATCCACTATGTACAAAGGTTGCGTTCCCGAATAAGTTGTACCAATACCACGAATTTTCACATCGGGACTTCCACCTGCCGAACCATTGTTGGTAACTACCAATCCCGGAACTTTACCTTGTAAGGATTTAATGGGATTGTGATCGGGCGAAGTCTTCAAGTCATCGCCACTGATGGATACGATTGAACCAGTTAGGTCGCGTTTGCGGGAAGTACCGTAGCCCACCACTACAATTTCGTCCAAGCTCTTAATATTTGAAACCAGAGAAATGTCGATAATTCCACTGCTCTTAACAATCCTTTCTTGGGAGGTCATACCAATATAACTAAATGTTACAACACTGTTTATAGGAATATTAGCTACTTGATAATTCCCATCAAAATCGGTAATGGTTCCGAGTGTTGTTCCGTTCACCTTGACGTTTGCTCCAATTAAGGTTTCATTGCTAGCTTTGTCTTTTATCGTTCCCTTGATATTAACTGTTTCTTGTGCCAAAAGCGGTAAAAAAAATATTAGTAGGGATAAAAAAGTTAGTGTTAGTTTTTTCATAATATTTTAATAAGTGATTATAGATAAAAATATTAAACTTAGTATATTATTATTTATAGTTAAATCCTAATTTTTCAAGTCCTTGATGTATTTCTTTGTTTTGCATAAACAGTTTCCAGATCAATCCACTCCGATAATTCTCAATCATCACTGCGATAGGACCTTGGTCAATAGCTAAATTACTTTTTACTACTTGATGTCCCTCGACCATGCTGGGATTATAAGCATCATAAAAACCATATTTTCCAAAAGTTATATATCCCAAATTATAATACAAATTCTTCAACACTTGCATCGATTCGTTGGGCGTGTAAACTATAGATGATAACGCTGCAGTGGGCGAAACTGTTCCATTTTCATCGTTTGTTCCCGGATTGTGCGAAGAATATCCAACCAAGGGATCATCCGAGGAACTGAATCCCCAAAGCTGCTCACCATATCCACTGTGTTTTTTCGGATTATCCATGGCATAAGCTCTTTGAATTAACACATGCGAACGGTTTCTTTCAAAATAGTTGGTGTGTTTATCAGATAATCCATTCGGATTTAAACCCAAGAAGGAATAATGGGTGAAAAATAATGGACCGCCCATTTCCATTCCCAAATCAAGTTTAATTCCGTAATAGGTTTTGCCATTCAGATAATAATCGGATGTTTTAAAACCTTTTTCGTAAACCTCTTTATCAATGGGATAAGTTGGCGAAGAAGCAGCCAGAATATAAGTAATCAGGGTCTCATCAAAACCCTTTATTTTATGATTCATTTTCCAACCATAATTTTTAGACCAATGCCAATAAAGCACTTTATCATTTTGTGTATACCAGCTCCATTCCACAGTTTCCCAAAGTTGAGTGATACGATTCGTCAGCAATCGTTCATCCGTATTCCCAGTTTTAAAATATTCGCGTGCAATAAGTAATCCTTGTATCAGAAAAGCTGTTTCTACCAAGTCGCCCCCATCATCGTATCTTGAAAAGCTAAAAGGTTTTCCCGAACGAGCATCGTACCAATGTGCCCAAGCACCATGAAAACGTTCAGCTTTCTCCAAAAAAGTTACTATTTTATTAATAGTCAAAAACGCTTCATTTCTCGTCAAATAATTTCTTTCAACTCCTGCAATCAAAGCCATAATGCCAAAACCTGTTCCACCTGTAGTTACAATATCCCCATTCACATCATTGCTTCTTTCACGTGCCATTCCTGTCGTAGGTTCAGCAAAATCGTAAAAATAACGTGTAGAATAACGTTGTGTCATATCCAGCAATGCTTCATCGGTAGCAGGAATCACCTTAACTTTAGTTTCAAACTTTGCAACATTGGCATTTTTAAGATCAAATCCTTTGGGCAAAACACGATAAACAAATACTTGTTCTTTTGCTACGGGCTTTCCAAAAAAATCAAGATAGTAATCTACAGAAGTCGTTGTGAGTTTTGTGAATTTTTGTCCTCCATCCACCGACCGATAAATTTCATAGGTGAATGCTGCTGTGTTATTCCACCTTAATTCCACATGAGCTGGATAAGCTGTAGCTTTTATCTCGTTAGGTACAACAAAGTTAGTTCCTACAACAGACATATTTAACAATAACAAGACAGCACAAAAAACTAACATCCGGAATCTATTAATAGATAATCCTGAAAATTGTTTAATTCCTATATATTGTTTATAATGTGCCATTTACAATATTTTTTAACGCAGATAATAAGTCTTAAAGTCCCCTTTTGGGGGATTTAGGGGGCTGTCAGTTTAAATCCAGCTTCTTTCACATCCCTTGAATTTCCGCCAATATATACTTTAAAATCTCCTGGCTCGGTGCCAAAGGTCATATCCAATCTATGAAAAGTCAACATATCGGGAGTGATTTTAAATGTCAGTTCTTTACTTTTACCAGCCTTAATCATCACCTTTTCAAAACCTTTAAGTTCTTTCAATGGACGAGTTACACTTCCCACCAAATCTCGAAGGTAAAGTTGAACAACTTCTTCTCCATCGTATTTTCCAGTATTTTTTACGGTTACTTTGGCTTGCAGCTCACCGCTTTCGGCAAGTTCATTGGATGATAATTTAATATCTGAGTATTCAAATGTGGAGTAGCTCAACCCATAACCAAATGGGAATAATGGATCGTTGGGACTATCGATGTATTTTGATTTGTATTTATCGTTGGGTAAGTAAATAGGGCGACCTGTGTTTTTTGCGTTGTAATAAATAGGCACTTGACCTAAATTTAATGGAAAAGTCATGGTCAACTTCCCTGAAGGATTGTATTCGCCATAAAGTACCTGAGTGATAGCTTTTCCACCCATCGTACCAGCATACCAAGTTTCGAGAATCGCATCAGCCAACTCATTTTCGCGTGTCAAAATTAGCGGGCGACCATTCATTAACACAACTACAATTGGCTTCCCAAGTTTTTTTAGTTCTATCAAGAGGTCAGTTTGCACTCCCGGAACTGAAATGTCTGTACGACTGGCTGCTTCGCCACTCCAATCCCAATCCTCACCAATCACCATCACGATTTTATCGGCACGACGAGCCACCGCCAAAGCAGCTGCAAATCCACTTTTATCTGTACCCATTTTCTTAACGCCTTCGGCATAAAACACATTGGCTTCTCCATTATAAGCTTTTAACTCATCGAGTGTAGTTGTCATAAAATCCCAGTCGCCGGCGGCTTTCCACGACCCCAATAAATCGCGTTTTGAATTTGCCAATTCGCCAATCACAGCAATCTTCTCCGATTTCTTCAAAGGGAGTACTTCATTGGCATTTTTCAATAATACCATCGATTTTTTGGCCACATCCAAGGCTGCATCTAAATGTTCGGGTGCATATATCAATCGTTTTTCACGTTCTTCATTGCAGTATTTATATGGATCGTCGAATAAACCTAACATAAACTTAACTCGCAACACCCTGCGTACGGCATCGTCAATCAGTTTTTCATCTACAAGGCCATCTTCAACTTGTTTTTTCAGATATTTTGAATAAACTTCGCCTTGCATATCCATATCAACTCCAGCTTTTACGGCGAGTAATCCCGCTTCCGCTTCATCAGCTGCGACACCATGATTCACCAATTCATTGATAGAAGTGTAATCGGTAACAACAAAGCCTTTGAAACCAAGTTCGTCACGTAACAAATCAGTAAGCAGGTATTTATTTCCAGTTGCAGGCACACCGTCCAATTCATTGAAGGAAGTCATAACACTCATAGCACCAGCGTCGATTGCAGCTTTGTAGGGAGGAAGATAGTTGTCGAGAAAAACACGCTTCGACATGTCGACTGTATTATAATCGCGACCAGCCTGAGGTGCTCCGTAAGCAGCAAAATGTTTAACGCAAGCTAAAATAGTAAGTGAATCGGATAAATCATTGCTTTTACCCTGAAAACCTCGAACGCGAGCTTCGGCAATTCTCGATCCGAGATATGGATCTTCGCCAGCTCCTTCAGAAACTCGTCCCCAACGAGGTTCAACAGAAATATCGCACATAGGAGCAAATGTCCAGTTTAATCCAGATGCTGCGGCTTCGATAGCAGCTACACGCGATCCCTTTTCAATGGCTCCCAAGTCCCACGAACACGATTCTCCCAAAGAAATTGGGAAAATCGTGCGGTGACCATGAATCACATCATAACCAAACAGCAAGGGTATTTTTAATCTTGATTCTTCTATGGCAATTTTCTGTAGTTTACGTACGTAAGCAGCAGTGTGCGCATTGAATATATTTCCACAATGTCCGTTGCGGATATCATCTAAGTAACCTGTTTTAAGGGTGGGTCCGGTTACATCCCAATCGCTGGTATATAATACCATTTGACCGATTTTTTCCTCTAATGTCATCAGTTTAAGCACAGAATCCACTTTGTAGTCTATAGTAGATGTCTTATCTGACTGTTTTATATTCCATGAGCTAAACATCACAATGATGGCAATAAAAATGATGGAGGAGATGAGTTGTTTCATGATATTGATTTTTTGTGTTAAAGTTGGCAGCACAAATATATATGCTTACTCTAAGTTAAGTATCATTTATTGCCCCAATAAGACTACTACAATATTTTTAAGTGATATTTTAAGCACTATTTAAACCCTACAACTGGATAAAATAAGTTAGTATAAATTTGATAATAAGCAACATACACATTGAATTAATTTTGTAAAATACTTTTTGTAAAACATAGGATTCCCATCAGTTTTAAGAAAAATAGTAGCATTTTGAAGCTATCGTTTCAAATAATTCATGTTCAAAATTATTTTAGATAAAAACAAATGGGGATTAACAACTTATATCTAAGCTGCTAACCCCCATTTCACAATATGTGTTGGATTCTACTCTTTAAATTCTATCATAAACTCAGTCAAACTTTTGTTAGATTGCAAGGCAATTTTCTTTCGAATCCTATATCGTCCGACTTCCACCCCTTTCAGCGAAATATTCATCAAGTGAGCAATGTCCTTACTCGATAAATTCAATCGCAGATAGGCACAAAATCTTAAATCATTGGAAGTTAACTCTGGATATTTGGTGTGTAAATTCCGGAAGAAATTTTCATGTATTCGATCGAAATTGGTGCGGAAAATAATCCAGTCATCCTCCGATGAAAGGTTCTCATCTAACAATCGGATGAGTTTATCGTAATACTTATTTGGGTACTGCGACCCTAAAATATCTTTTTGATTTATTACTTCCTCTTTAATATTAACCAGAATCTCATTCTTTTTAATGATAGTCATGGTCGATTCAGCCATTTCCTTGCTCTTTAGCGACAATTCTGATTCAAGTTTTTCTTTTTCCAACAACATAATCTGTTGTTCTCGCTTCGCAATTTCTTTAATTCTGATTTCTTCTTGTTCTCTACGAACCTTTTCTTTTTTGATGTAAAACAATCTCTTGATATAAAGATAGATAGCAAACAATAAAAGTAGAATTAGAATGACGTAAACAACTTTTGCCAATGTACTCAGATAAAAAGGTGGCAAAACTTCAAAACTATAACTCAATGCTGAAAGCTTATTACCCCTTTTGGTTAACACTTCTACTTTTAGCGTGTAAGTTCCATGCGGTAAATAGCTGTATTCCTTTTGCGAAACCGCTGTCGATTCTGTCCAAATCTTATCTAATCCATCTAATTTATATCTGTATTGATAATTGTTAAGATTTTCATATTGAGGAAAATAAACAGTAAAAACAATATTATTCCTGCTAAAGGGAGTAGACGGTTTTTCATTTGGAAATAATGGAAAGAATACTGAATTCTTCGATTCAGCATCCAACGTTTCTACGCTTTTTAGTTTGATTTTTGGAATAGCACTCTCAGTTTTTTTATAGTTAATGTTATAAATAGCTAATCCATTTTCCAGTGTAAAAATACATTCCTCGTCAGAAATTGGTATAATATTCTGGTAATCGTCCACAGTCTGATTCATAAAAAGGCCATACTGTACTATATCGATAATTTTAGCGTTGTTCGGCTTCACATCGACCAAAGCAGCTTCGCCCCCTCTGATAAACCAATAGAGATTGTTGCTGAAATGACAAACCCGATAAGCAAGCGAGAAATATCCTAATTGGGAATTGAGTTCAGTAAATGGAATGATTTCTTTCCGAATATCATCGAAAGTATAGAAACCAGTGTGATCGCTAAATACGACTCTATTGTTGATTGAGAAAACATTGATATTAAACTCATTTTTATTATCGAGCGATTTGAAATTTGAAATATGTTCAATTTTCTTCAAATCAGTACTCAACCTGATTGCATAAAGCCCTTGGTGTAAATGACTCGCCCAGATTGTGCCAGTGTAATCTATTTCAAGGTACCGAATTGGGTTAACAAATCCATCCACTGTATGACTGAACTTCCAGTTGCCCTTTTCTTTAATGTAAATGCAAAGGCTGGTATAAGTCCCCTGAACCAAAACTTCCTGTCCGTTTATAATGCCTTTTTGGATACACATTCCACCTTTTGCTGGCGAAATTTTGGATATATTATTATCGAATAAATCAAAAGTTTCTTCATTATTGCCGCATATAGTCTGATTGTCGAAGGTGCGTAACGACCAAGTTTGACCTTTTATCTGGTTCAGTAATTGCAGGTTTTTGATTTTTTTTGCCTTATAGTCAAACTCCGAAACATAAAGACCCTGATTTGTCGCAATGAGTACTTCTTTGCCTTTTTTTGCAACGCTGTAAATGGCTCCAATAGAGGGATTAAAAGCATTTAGGTAAGTTACAGCAGCGTTTAATTGTACCATGGCTATTCCTTTGTCGAGTGCCAACCAGAGGTTGTTGTTGCTATCACAATACATGCCTAATATTGTATTGTTTTGCAGTACATTGTTGGTATTTAGGGTCCAAAGTTTGTTACCTTCATGGTCGAAAGCACT
>JBBSCW010000060.1:0-12848 GCA_038249855.1 Bacteroidales bacterium | reverse complement strand
GGTGCGTTTCTCAAAGTTTCGTGCCAAATATTGCATTTCGCCATGCTTGTTTTCATTCAGCCATTGCTTCATAAATGCTGCATCCTCGGTCAATTCGGTTGCACGTGCCAAACCACAAGCATCGAAACCAACTGATAAAGCGGATTTTTTTATGAAATTGAACATCGAAAAGAATTTACAATTTTGGTATTTACGATTTACAATTTAAAGAGTTGATTGCGTCTAAATACTGTAAGAAAGTCCCAAGTTCATAAAAGAGGATGTTTAATTAATTTGGTCTATAGAAAAACAACTATAAAACAATTAATTCAGAACAGCTCTCTTGACATCCCCTTCAGGGGTTTGGGGCTGATTCTCTACAAATTCTTGGAAATTTGCTCGTCCAATGTTTTAAAATCATAATCACGACCCATAATCACTCCTTTTTTGTTCAATAAGAACATAGTTGGGAGTTGTTGAACGTTGTAAGTAGCTGCAAAAGATGTATTTGCGGTATTATCCTCACGAACGCATACCCAAGGTAAATTAGCAGTTGATTCTTTCCACAGTAGTATATTACGGTCGAGCGAAATTTGAAATATTTCAAAACCTCTGCTGTGATATTTGTTGTAGAGTTCGCGTAATTCAAAAGTATATTGAACGCTGTTTTTCATTTCGTATGCCGAAAAGTCTATAAGAACTAACTTACCTTCGAGTTCCGATAGTTTCCTTACTTGGTCGTTTCTGTCGTTCAAAGCGATATCGATATAACCAGTCGACGAATTTTCAACGATATTTTTCCATTGCTGGTTAGCAATTTGGCTTCTTTCGGTTTTGATGGCATCCATTACCAAATTGTATAGATTTTTGGTGCGATCGTATTCTGGCATAAAAGCGTTATACGAAGTGGCTACGGCAGCACAAAAAGGCTTATCCTCTTTGGCATAAGGCGAAAACACATAGGAATTGTTAATCCTTTGATAAATAGCAAAATAAGCAGTGGTTGAACGTGGATTTTGCAAAATAAGTCTACGAGCTAAGATTTTATGTTGCTCGATATCACTTTCTATTTCAGTAACAAGTGCGTTCCTTTGCTCTGAATTCATTTCGGCTTTTATACTGTTAACTTTTCGTTGAATGTTCCAAATAGATTTTCTTAGAATCTGGATGTCCTTGCTGTTTTGAGAACCACTAATTTCGTATCCGGTTGAATATGAATCAATTTTAGCTGTAATCTGAATATGTTCACATGAATCAACTGCAAAATCAATAGTTTGATTGCCAATGCGCAAGCGATAAAAATCAGGATATTCAGGGCGGGGAGCTTTGAACTTGAAGTTACCAGCGTCATTCAACTCAATGGAGTCAATTGTATGAGTTTTCAACAATCCCATTTGTTCAAAATAGAGCGTTTTTCCAGCGGCATCGGCAACAGTTCCTTCAACTTTGAATTTATCGCTCGAGTTACACGCCCAAAGTAGAGATACAATGGCTAAAAATAATAATTTCTTCATAGAATTTTTTAAAAATGAATTGAAATTTGAGGAATGCAAATGTAAGGCATTTTGAGGATTTATACAAACCGTAATTTTCACATTGGAATACATAAAAAAATGACAACCGGAATACCTAACCGGCTGTCATTCATTTTCGGTAAAGACGCTAACTAAACCTCTATAAAAACAACTATTTGTTCCAATAAATATTCTGTGCAATTCTATCGATGATATCAGTAGCAAAATAAGCCTGACGCACTGAGCGGAAAATCTCACCTATTTTATCTATCGAATTGTTGGTAAGTTCTTTGATGGTTGTGCTTGTACCATCGTCGAAGGTAATCTTAATTTCACGTTTCTTTTTAACCACAGTTTGTTCGTTGTCAATTGGATTTACAAGAACTATTTCAACCTTGGCATTGGCTTGCAAAACACCATTCAAATATACCTTCGCATTTTCAAAACTGTTCAAACCCATGGTGCGAACAATCTGTACATTACCCAAGGTGAGCGAATATACTTTTTCACGTTTGCGGATTCCGTTATCTACTTTATAAGTCGATGTTTTTTCTTCAAATAAAGTTTTATTATCCTTAGTGATGGAATATACAGAGATTATAGTGTCTCCGCTAATATCTTGACAAACAACATTGTATCCACTGCTTAATATGTACGATGATAAGTAATTATAACCATTCATTTTATTTCTGGTAGTTTGAATGTTTAACATGCCCAATGCTGCATCGTCAAGTTTTAAACTCGATTTAAGATTGTATTCAAATCCCGCGAGTTTGCTTCTTTTTAGCAGATATTCAGTAACCTGAGCTTCAAAATTATTTGTCAGTAAACTATCTTTTGGTTGAAAGCTGAACAAAGAACCTGGATTTTTCACTTTTTGAGCAGGTAGTTTAACAACCATATCGGAGCTGTTGGCTGTCCGGTCAAAGAATCGCAAAATGTTGAATTGACCTTTTTTAACTTTTACCCACGAGTAGTTGTAAGTACCAGCAATATCAGCAAGCAGTATTTTCACTGAATCAACTTTCGCATTTGTTGTGGGAGGTGCAAATTGACCATCAAAAATCGGTATCATCGATGAGTTTCCGCTTACACCGCTCATCATTTGAAAATCAGGAGTATTCGTGATTACACCAACCGCAGTTGAAAGCGTTGCGGCATTGTCTTGAAGTGACAGTTTTAAGGATGCATCTACATCATTCTTTGGATCGGCTGGCGTGGTACAACCGCTAAAAATTAATGTGGTCGAAAACAGGAAAAGAAAAATGCTTTGTTTAGTTTTCATGATTTTTTATTTGTTTAAAGGGTTGGTATTTAATTTCAAATACTCAAATAAGACTGCAAATATATGCGAAAGTTTAATCGTTGTATGGGAATATTTTACAATATGTTACAAAAACGCTCAAACAATCGATTTGTAGCAGTGTTATTAATACGAAATACCGAAAAATTCAAATAGAAATAAACATTAAATTATTAAAGAAATTTTTCTTTAATTGAATGTTTGTTGTATCTTTGTAGTCCGAAAAAATGAGTAACTTAAAATAAAAAAAGAATATGTCAAAAGTAACAGTAATAGGCGCCGGAAACGTAGGTGCAACGTGTGCAAATGTACTTGCATTCAATGAAGTAGCTGATCAAGTGGTAATGTTAGACGTAAAAGAAGGCATTTCGGAAGGAAAAGCTTTGGATATGCTTCAAACTGCATCTTTGTTGGGCTACGATTCAAAAATCTTTGGTTGTACCAATGATTATGCTCAAACTGCCGATTCAGATGTTGTGGTTATCACTTCAGGAATTCCACGTAAACCAGGAATGACTCGCGAAGAATTGATTGGTGTTAATGCCGGAATCGTAAAGTCAGTAGTTGAAAATGTACTTAAATTTTCACCCAATGCTATTATTGTAATAGTAAGTAACCCAATGGATACCATGACTTATTTGGCATTGAAGACTACTGGATTGGCAAAAAACAAAATTATCGGTATGGGTGGTGCTTTGGATAGCGCACGTTTCAAATGTTATTTAAGCAAAGCATTGAACGCAAATCCTAACGAAGTAGAAGGTATTGTCATTGGTGGACATGGTGACACTACTATGATTCCATTGACTCGTTTTGCTAACTACAAAGGTCGTCCAGTAAGCGATTTACTTGATGCTGAATCATTGGCAAAAGTGGTAGCTGATACTATGGTTGGTGGTGCAACTCTTACCGGTTTATTGGGGACTTCAGCTTGGTATGCTCCAGGAGCAGCTGCTGCTTACTTGGTAGAATCTATCATTCACGACCAAAAGAAAATTATCCCATGTTGCGTATCGTTGGAAGGCGAATATGGACAAAACGATATCTGTATCGGTGTTCCTTGCGTAATTGGTAAAAACGGTTTAGAAGAAATCTTGGACTACAAATTGGACGCTACCGAAACTGCATTGTTCGCTAAGAGTGCTGCTGCCGTTAGAGCTACCAACGACGTTCTTAAAGAAATAAACGTATTGTAATTTTTTAGACAATTTCATAAATTTTTGATTTGAAAAGTTGCGGTATTGAAAAATATGCCGCGACTTTTTTTTGGTTTTATTACAGTAATTCATTCAAATCACCAATCATCTTTCAGAAAAATGACAGCAATAATACGAGTTGAGCGTTGGTTATTGATTCAGATATTCGGCCAAGAGTATATAATATTATTGGAAAATCGGGGTTTATGTCTTCATAAATGAAGAGTCTTATTCATAAACGAATAGTTTTTATAAATGGAATATTAATTAAGTTGATGACACAGAGGCATATACGTTTCTGGCACGCATATTGAATTAATTGTAAATGAAAATTACTAACTAAATTATGCTATTTATTAAATCAATTTCAAAAAATTATGAAAAATTCAATTAGAATTGCTCTTTTCTCTGGAATGTGGATATTCATTTCACTTGCAACAACCTCATGTTTGGATTCAGATGTCACATTAGATAATTCGAGTATCGAACAAGTTGAACAACAAGTATCAGAAATTAATAGCACAGCCGATGATGTTATTTCAGAAACTGAAAGTTTCCTGAATGCAAGTTCAATTAGTTACGTGAAATCAAATGTAGCTACAAAACAAAATTCTGTTGCTGTTGGGCCAAAAATCACCGTTGAGCCTGAAGATTCTAAAACTTTTCCTAAAAAAATTACTGTAGATTATGGTAATGGGATTCCTGTTGGTAAGTGGATGTTGAGGGGAATCATTGTGATTGTTAAGACAGATAACACCTGGATAAAAGGATCTGAAACAACTTACACTTTTGAGAAATTTTTTGTTGACGACGATTTACTTCAGGGCAAAAAAACAGTTACTAACATGAACGATGAAAAAGTGAAAAGATTAGGTTTGTATACTGATTATAAATGGACAAAAGCAGATGCTAAAACTAATATAACAGTAAGTTCTGAAAGAGTTCGTGAAAGAATATCTGATAATGATACTCCTGATGATTACAAAGACGACATTTATAGTTTTACTGGTTTTTACAAAGGTGACTCCAATAATAATAGTTTTTCAATGGAAATAGAAAAACCACTTATAATTAAAATGCCATACCGATATTTTGTAAGTGGAACATACACTTTTAGTATACGAAAAACAAAATTATTCTATGATTTTGGTAATGGCGAATTAGATAATATAGTATACGTAAGCTCCGACAGTGGAACTGAAAAAAAAGAACTCAAATATTAATTTCTAGCTTTTCCAAAATTAATTTTAAAAACGCCTACTAATTATAGTAGGCGTTTTTTTTGAGATATTTAATTATTGTCCAAAATGGAGAAAATACTTTTTGTTTAAACTGTATTTTTATAAAATTAGCTATCCTAGATTAAGCTTTATTAATGCCAAAGTGTTGATATTGAGTTTATAATCAAACTTTGTTTTGTAACTTAACATTAAGATTATTGTATAATTATACAATGTGTTTTTTGTTTTAATTACATCTAACAGGTCTCTTCGTATATTTCAGAGAACTGAGACTACTTATTCCTTTATAGAATCAACCATTTTTAATTGCTGCTCGTTAACAATTTATTCTCAAAATAGTGTTAACAATAAAAATTTAATTGTACTTTTGTTGCATCACATTTTAAATAAATTTTCTCATCTATTCTTTATGAGGTCAACCATTAAGATATCAAATATATATAGCCATTTTTCTAGTTTTATTGCCTTTAAATAGTCAGTTTTTCTGCTTCAATCTTATATTAAATCCAATTAATCGAACAAAAAAAATACACGTACAATTCACAAAAAAATCTATTAAAATGAAAGCAAATTATTTAAAACTAATTCTTATTGTCATGCTTTGTATGTCAATTGGCAGCATCGAAGCTCAGGGACTTAAGGGATTATTGAATAAAGCCAAAAGTGCAACAAGCGATGTTGGTAGTAAAATTTCTGAAGATAAAGATGGAAGTAGTAAATCGAAGGCAGCGATAGCCAAGCCGATTGCTCTTGATGTGAAAAATTCCGTTTCAGAAATAAGGGCTTTGACTGGGCTAACAAAAGGAGCTTTCGAAAAGAAAGTCAAAAGTATGGGATTTGTGGAAGCCGTTGACGAAACAGGACTTTTAGGAGATGGAACGGTTTATAAATCAAAATCGAAAGGATATTCTTTGTCCGTAAGAATGGGGACACGCGGCGATGAGCAATTAACTTATGAAGTGACTAGAAACGTTTATAAAAAGAAAGCCGATCTTTCTGCCATGAAAGTGAGTTTTCTGGATATGGGAAAACAATGTATTGATTTGAAAGCTGAATTCAAATATGCAAAAGTAGAAGAAAGAGGAAAAATTCTAGGTGGAGTGATTGCTAAGAATCTTGCCAATCGAAGTTCAAAGTTTTTACCTGCACTCGATAAAATATTAGTTTCCAAAAAAGATTTTTTTGTCACGGACGACTATGAAGAACAGGATTATGATTATAGGATTATTTTTTACAATATCAATGCAGATGGGTCAGCAATTCTACAAACTACGGTTGTTGATAAAACTGTAGAAAGCATGCAGGGATAAAGCTGTATTTAGGTAAAAAGCGGATAGCTTTCGATTAAAGTATTCTGGTATAGGCGCTTAGAGCGCAGAGTTTTAACTTCAATTGCCTCCAACTTTAGTTGGAGAGATAGAAGTTTATAATAGACAAAGGGCTTCAGCCAAATTAGATAAATAACTGATATAATTAAAGATAAGGATAGGCGGAATTTGGCTAAATCCTTATTAGTTTGTATTTTATTGCATCCAGCTAAAGCAGGAGGCAATTGATTACATTCCAAAAATTGGATGAATTAGACTAAAATAATAATCAAACAAATAGTCCAGCGGTAAACGCCTATACCTAAAGGTATTTATATCATTGTTGTCCGCTATACATTTCATTAATCCTCTGAAAATTTTATCAGTAAGTGATTCTTGGTAATGTCACCCGATGGCGTTTAAATTTTGCTGTTGTATTATTGTTTCCATAAGGTCGTTCCTACGGAACTTTTAAGAATAACTCCTTCGGAGCGACCTTATGGTAATAAGAAAGTTACAAATTACAAAAAGTTATATCGGAGCGACCTTGTTTTTTTGTTATTTCAACGGATAATTCTGTATTTATATATAACTGATTCTGGCTGATTTTCAATACTTTTCTCTATTGCTGTGTTTTGCTTATATGGATTAGTCGCCAAAACCAATTATAGCATTCTATCTATCAGATTAGCAAAACCTGATAGATTGAATCTAAGTTCAAATCACCAATTATCACTCCGAAACGATGACACTGGCAATCCTTCTGAACTGAATAAATCTCCAACTACAAAGTTTTCAAAAGCGTAACGTACTGCAACGGGATCAGCCACTTCATCACATTTTACAATCACAGTATTCTTGTTAATTGATGCTTTTGCAGGATGGAATATCTGATCCTTTCCTGCCACTGTAAATAATTGCGATGTAGCATTCTTAGCGAATAACCCCATGGGAGCACCCTCAAAATTCACAATAACTTCCCCAGCTTTAATCTCAACGTTTTTGTAAACCGGACTTTCGCACGCAATAGCAGTATTACCGTAGGTTTTGTTGAGAGCCAGCAATGCCAGACGTTCGCCAGCTACTTTTTTCTTTGCAGGGTGGATGCAATTTTCTTCACCCACATCCATCAAAACTGCCATGCCCGTATTGGGTTCTTTAGCTGCATTGGCCTGAGCTTCACGTACTAATGCTGAGTTTGCGCCGTCTTTATAAACAAAAGGAGCAATTTGGCAAAAATAAAATGGGATGATAGCTTCTTGGTTCCAAGTTTTCCGCCAACCGTCAGTCATCGATTTAAACATAGCGCCATAAGTCTCATATCGGTTGCGATTGCTTTCGCCCTGATACCAAATCACGCCTTTGATAGCCACGCCCGCTAATGGATGAATCATGGCCTGATATAAAACGGTAGGAGTTTGGTTTGGAGTTTTGATATCCTCTTTTGTTGCGGGGATTTTAGCTGCGGGAAAATCGGTCAACATTTCTTGACTCATCCAAGCTTCAATGCTGGAACCTCCCCACGAACTGTGGATTAATCCCACAGGCACTTTCAGACTCTCTTGTAACAATTTTCCAAAATAATAAGCCGTGGCACTGAAATCGCGCACACTAATCGGCATAGCTTCTTCCCAACGTCCAACAACATCTGTTTGCGCTGCCAAATCTGCATTCTTTTTCACACTAAAAAGTCTGATTTGTGAATTTTCACTCCGCAGAATATCCATATTCGACCCTTCGTTGGGTTGACTATTAAAGCCTTTCACTGGCATTTCCATATTACTTTGACCAGAGCACAACCAAACTTCACCAAGGAGAATATTATTCAATGTTAGTATTTTTCCATCGCTGATAATCATTGTGTATGGACCTCCAGCTTTGGATGTGCTGAAGGACAATTTCCAGTTACCATTTTGATCTGATGTAGTTGTATACCTTTTAAGATTCCAACCGGTAAAAAGCGTCACTTTTTTATTGGGTTCGGCTTTGCCCCATATTTTTGCGTTGGTTTGTTGTTGCAATACCATGTCGCTGGTAAAGAATGCAGGAAGTTTGATTTCAGCTGAAATACTGAATATTATTCCTAATACGAAAAATGCTAATAATACTGATTTCTGTTTCATGGACGAAATTTTGAATGAAATAATAGGAGTTAATTTTTGAATGGCAAATATACAAATTTCAATTTAATAATCTCTACGATGAATTTATTACTTATAATTCCATTTTGACCATACAGCGGATGTATTTATGTTAACTACTATTTCTTTCGGTCAAGTAAGACATTTTGTAATGGAGCGAGTCTGAAATTATTTTAGTTGCCACTAAGGCACGAAAATACAAAGTGACACAAACCCTTGATTTATATGATTTTAATTTTGTATTGTCTTTGTATCTTAGAGTTTTGGTGACACATAATGGAAATCAAAAGTAATTTAATGTTAAAATAACAACCAACTTATATAAAAGAGAAAAGCGATTTATGTCATTCCATCCGCTATAAAACTACATGAAAAGTAAATGATGTTCCGAAATCAATGGTTTGTTTTTTGAATCGATAACTGATAGTTGAAAGATTGCTGTTCATTAAGTCGGCAATATCCATTGACATATATCCAAGTGATAATGATAAATTTAACTTGTCGTTAATTGGAATTTTTACCCCAACTCTTAGTCCATAATACTGATAATTAAATGTTTTGGTTTTGTTCCAACGGTTTTGTTCTTCAAAATATGTTGAACCTGAGATACGAGCTACCCCAATTTCTGGGTCGATAAACAAATACAAGTCCTCTGCCACACAATAGTAAAACCTTGGAATTATACCAATCATTATGTAGTTGGCTTTATAGTCCCATTCTCTAATCGGATTGGTCTGATAGAGTCCATCGCCCAATAAGTAACCAGCACCAACACGAGCCTCCAATGCAAAAAAGTCGATCTTAGGAATCTGATATTCATAGCCCAAATGCAAGCCTCCACCAGTTGGGTTTCTGTCTTTAATACCCAGCAAAGTAAAACCCACATTCAAACTACTGTTTTGAGAAAACCCTGCACTGGCATAGGTTACAATAACTAAAATCAATAAGCTGCGTTTTGGAAATTTCATGTGATACTCTTTTGATTAAACAAAGATATGATTTTATTTTTTAACTAAGACCTAACAGGTTTTCAAAACCTGTTAGGTCGCGCTGATACTTGCTACTAACGAAAATAGTTAACTGACATTGCTCACTAGCGTTCTACTTTTTATTAAGCAAAGATATGGTTTTTTTATGAAAATAAGAGGATTGAAAAATTTTGTCAGCTTTTTAAATATCAGTTTTAAAAGCTTGGAAGTTAATCTATTTTAATTAATTTTGGTGGCGAAAACGGTCAATAAAATACTAAGATGTTGGAGGTAAATGTAATCTAGAAATATAAAAAAATTGCTTAATTTTGTAAAGAATTGAATATCTCAACACTTTTAAAAATTTTAAACGTATGAAATCAGAAGAAATTAAGAACTTATTTTTCCAATTTGAAGCAGTTGCTTCCGAATTAGAAGGTGTTGAATGTTGGAGTGCGCGGGAATTACAGGATTTGTTAGGATATAGTAAGTGGGAAAACTTTGAAAAAGTTATCCAAAAAGCCAAAGATTCATGTAAAAATGCGGGTGAAGAACTAGGGTATCATTTTCCTGACGTCAGGAAAACGATACCAATGCCAAAAGGAGCTGAAAAAGAGATAGATGACATTCTTCTAACCCGCTACGCTTGTTATTTAATTGCTCAAAATGGCGACAGCCGTAAAGAAGAAATTGCATTTGCACAAAACTATTTTGCTGTGCAAACCCGTAGAGCAGAAATGGTTGAACAACGATTGTTGGAATTTGAGCGAGTTAAAGCACGTGAAAAACTAAGCCATACCGAGAAACAACTATCAGGTATTTTGTACGAACGTGGCGTTGACAGCCAAGGTTTTGCAGTGATAAGAAGTAAAGGCGACCAAGCACTTTTCAGATTAAATACACAAATGCTGAAACGAAAAATGGGCGTACCCGATAGCCGACCACTTGCCGATTTCTTGCCAACCATTAGTATAAAAGCCAAAGACCTTGCAGCCGAAATGACTGGACTAAATGTACAAAACAAAGACCTAAAAGGACAAAGCAAAATTGAAAAAGAACACGTTGACAACAATTTGGCTGTACGAAATATGCTCACACAAAGAGGTATTGTACCCGAAATGCTTCCAGCAGCCGAAGATGTAAAAAAAATACAAAGAAAACTGGATGGTAATGAAAAAAGGTACTAAAAGAGACCAAAAAGAAAAAATAATGGGAATGCAAACGAACATACCAAAACTGCAGTTTCCTGAGTTTTACGTAAAATCGCAACATTAAACCTTATAGTGAAATAATAGTCAAAACTGAAGACAAAAACAAACAGTTTCACTTCAAAAAACTCAAATTTATGAAAAAGTATATTATGCTAGCATTAGTAGCTGTTTTCACAGTTGGCACACCTATGAATGCACAAAATCAACGATCAAAAACTATTCAAGCTGAAACCATAATCATAAAAGCGACACCTAAAGAACGCGCTACTCGTTTGGCTAAACAATTGAAGTTGTCAAATGCTCTTAGCTATAGACTCGAAAATTACTTTGCCAAAATGGACTTTAACCGTGATATTATGCGGGATGATGTTAAAAGAGATGGTCAAAATAGCGATGATCGTAAAGCAAAATTAGAAGAACTCCGAGTTGAAGAAGATACAGAGTTAAGTAGCATTATTGGAGCAGAAAAAATGGAGGAGTATATAAAATTGAGAATCAAACGAGAAAGTAGAATGAAAGATATCGGACGAGGTAAAAATAACTAATTTTGAGTGATTTGTTTCTATACGTTTCGGATGGTTAATAATTTTGTGGTACATTCTGTGTTAATTGAAACCATGAAATCTCAATAGATTATTTTCATTTTATTTATTCATAATCAGTCAATTATAATTATTTCAATATACTTCTATGATTTTTAGACCTAACAGATTCTTAAAATCTGTTAGGTCTCCTACATGCTAATGTATTATCTTCATTTACAAGACGAAACTCACATTCCTCTTTCTTCTTAAACTTATTTTATCTCCTGATTTTTCTGAAAATCGTAAAAAGTTTTACGCATAATATCTGCTAATTTAAGTTGATAGTTGATGTAGGCGCGGAGATGTGAATTGTAAGCATTGTTTAAGCGGGTGCGTTCTAAGGCAAGTGCTTGGCTGTCGATATCGCCATCTGAGAAACGCAGGCGGGTAATATCAAAACTTTTTTCGGCCACTTTCACGTTTTTCTCTAATAGCTGGAGACGTCTAAGACTACTGTTTAGGTCGTCCACTAAGTTACGTACTTCGCGTTCTATAGTGCGTTGCACTTCTTCTTTGCGGAGTACGTTTTGTTGCAAGCGGGCTTCGGCGGCACGCACCAATGCACGGTTTTCGCCCCAGTCGAGTAGGGGAACCGTGATGGTAAATCCAACCCCGAAGTTTTGTGGTCTTTCCAAAAAGTTTTGATAGGAGCGTTGGATGGATGTTTGAATACTGGTATTGATATCGTTCTGACTAACACCCACTTTCTCATAATAAGCATTCAGATTTCCCCGAATCATTCCTTGGGCTTTCTGTTGTTTTACATTCATTTTGGTCAGTTCAATCTGAATTTCTTGTTCCCTGACTTCAAGGCGGTTGGCTTTGGCAAGCTGAACAGCTTTTTCGGGATCGACAATCACGATTTCATAATCGAATTTTGAATTTAGATTCACTACGTCGGTCAACTCAATGCCAATACTATGTTTAAAGCATTCATAGCAGCTTTCTCGTTCACTACCGCCATGTCGAAATTATTCTGAGCCTCGGCAAGATCCACTTCCATTTGTAGGGCATCCACTTCGCGAATAAGTCCCGCTTCGTATTTGTTTTTGGCCATAGTAAAAGCATCATTTTGTCGTTCAAGGTCGAGTCGTGCAATTTCTTCACTCTTCTGAACCGATAGCAAATTGTAAAAAGAATTACTTATGCCATCATCTGGATTTGAATTCCACGTAATTCCGATTGCTGAATCTGATGAAGGGCTTGTATCTTTTTGCCGTATCGATTTTTTTCGATGGACGTACGTTGAAGTTCTAATTCTTTGATTTTTCGCTGATTGTCCGAGGAGTATTTAAGTTGGAGAGAATCGAGACCGGCAATCAAGGTTTCGGCATTGTTGGTTTTTATCTGAGCCTCGAGCATGGCCAATTGCATTTGGTGGTTGGCACGGACTTTTTCGAGATT
>JBBSCW010000059.1:0-12925 GCA_038249855.1 Bacteroidales bacterium | reverse complement strand
ATGACAGGTTTGGTAGGCGGAACACGTGTGCAGAAAAACGATGTTCGCATAGAAGCTTATGGAACTGTGGACGAATTGAATTCACTGATTGGTTGGTTGGCCTCCTACGAATCGATGGAATTTGAATCAGAATTTTTGGGTGAAATTCAGCATCTGTTATTCGCCATAGGTTCAAATTTAGCTACCGATCGAACAAAAGTGGCACTTAGTTCAGCATCGATTATAAACGATGAAGATATTCTTAAAATTGAAAATGAGATAGATAGGTTGGGGGAAAATCTACCTGAATTGAGAGCTTTTATACTTCCAGGTGGCACTCCAGAAGGTAGTTTATGCCATGTTTGTCGCACCGTTTCGCGTAGAGCCGAACGCAGAATACTAGATATAAGTAATGATTATGAAATTGACAATCAAATAACTAAATACATTAATCGTTTGTCTGATTATTTTTTCGTGTTATCCAGATATGTAACTATAAGCAAGGGTGGCAAAGAAATTTTATGGAAAAAATAGTATTAATGAAAATAATTCTTACTTTTGTACGAAATTTGACCTTTTTAAAAACATAATAAACATATAAATTTAGCTGAATATGTATTGGACATTGGAATTAGCTTCGAAAATTGAAGATGCGCCCTGGCCCGCCACGAAAGATGAATTAATAGATTACGCAATGCGTTCTGGAGCTCCATTAGAAGTTATAGAAAATCTACAAGAGATTGAAGATGAGGGTGAAATATACGAAACAATAGAGGATATCTGGCCTGATTATCCAAGTAAAGAGGATTTTTTCTTCAATGAAGAAGAGTATTGATTTAGTATGCAATTTAGTTTCAGTACTTAAATTCAGCTATTTAGAAGTGTTTTTTGACCTGAGTGTAATATTAAAAATAAGAACTTGTACAATTTTTTCTACATTTTGCAGTTTGAATATACACGCAATCAATTCAAAAAAAATAAGCGGATAACTATGTTTCTGAATGAATTCGTATCTCTGATTTCTATCAATAAAAAAATAAAGGTTTTATTGTTTATATCTCTCTTTACGGGTTCTGTATATTCACAATTCGATCCTCAGTTAAGTCAGTATATGTTGAATAATACTGCTTTCAATCCGGCTGCTATAGCCGAAGGCAATATGATTGACGTTGTGGGTCAACATAGAATCAATTGGTTGAATTTTATGGGAGGTGGTGGTTCTACCACAGTTTTCAGTATAAACACTCCTTTAAAAACGGAAGGCAGGAACAATCATGGACTGGGAATTAGCTTTGTTGACGACCAATTTGGTGGTTTTACCAATCAGTCATTTCATTTGCAGTATGCTTTCAAGAAAACAATCGGACAGGGAAAATTAAGCATTGGAACTGAGTTCGGCTTTGTAAGTGTCGGTTTTAGTGGCGATAGTGTCCCACTACATGCTATCAATTTGGGTGAATACCATAATCTGACATCTGATCCAGCGATTCCTATAACTAATGTTAGCGGAATGGGCTTAGATTTGAGTGCTGGGCTTTGGTATTCTAATGACAAATGGTATGTGGGAGCATCTTATTTACACCTGAATCAACCTAAAGTTCGCTGGAATAACACTTCGGAATTTAATGTAGCCGGAAGCATGTTTCTCACAGGAGGTGGAAATTACAAATTGCAAGGTACAAAATACGAGTTGAAACCTTCAGCCTTGCTTAAAACTGACTTCTCAACTTGGCAGGTAGATTTGTCAGCCAGAATGGAATATGATAATAAATTCTGGGCTGGATTATCGTATCGGCTTCAAGATGCAATAGTATTAATGGCAGGAATGAATATTACAGGAGGTTTATCAGTAGGATATTCTTTCGATCTTTCTACAAACAAGTTAATTACTACAAATTACGGCTCGCACGAAGTTGTTTTGCTGTATAGTTTCGATTTTGTTTTTGGAAAAAGTTCAAAAAAATACAAAAGTGTTCGTTTTATGTAATAAGCTGATGAAAAGCTAAATACAATTATTTGATTACAATAAATATAAAAAATAATTATCACAATGACAAAAAAAAATCTGACTATCATTACACTTGTCTTATTGATAATCATTGCGGCCAAACCAATTGGCGAATTAACCGGAGTCTCTAAAAAATCGATTTTCAACAATCGCTTTCAAGAAGATAATCCATTAGGCATGGTATTTATCAAACGTGGCTCATTTATTATGGGAGCTAATGACCAATCGGCATTAGGTACCGTGAGCGATAAATCGATTAACTTAACCGTTGATGCATTCTGGATGGATGAAACCGAAATAACCAACGACGAATATAAACAATTTGTATATTGGGTTCGTGATTCCATTGCCATGCGTTCGTTGATAAATGGCAACGCTGCTGGTTTTGAGAAACTTACTAGCTATAACGATAAGAATAATCCAGTAATAAACCTCACCCCCGAAGAACTTCAAACAGTTCCACTTAATTGGAGATCGAAAATTCCATGGAGTTCAAAAGATGATTCTATCAAAGCCATCCTTGGAAGATTATATTATTACAATGCAGATGCTTTAGGTGGTAAACGTCAGATTAATCCCGGAAAACTTACTTACAAATACGAATGGATAAATTACGACCAAGCAGCATTACCTACAAACAAATACAATGTAAATACTGGAGCATATCCTCCTAACGCAAAAGTAAGAATTGATACTTCGTTCGTAAATGAGGATGGCGTTATTATTAATCGTACTATTGAGCGTCAACTTAAAAATCGCAAGGATTTAATATCTAACAAAATAGTAAACATTTATCCTGATACTGTGATGTGGTTGCGCGATTTTCAATATGCTTACAACGACCCAAAGATGCGTATGTATTTCTCACACAAAGGATTTGCAAATTACCCAGTAGTTGGTGTTACTTGGGAGCAAGCACAAGCATTTTGTCATTGGCGTACTCAACTATTCAACAGTGTAAGTACTATAGGTGGACAAGATTATAGATTGCCTACCGAAACCGAATGGGAATATGCTGCACGTGGAGGAAAACAAATGGCTTTATATCCTTGGGGTGGAAATTATATTCGCGATAAAGAAGGATGTTATTTAGCCAACTTTAAACCTATGCGAGGTAGCTATACCGATGATACAGGTGCAACTACCATGCGTGTTCAATCATTCAAGCCAAACAACTTTGGACTTTACGATATGGCTGGCAACGTTGCAGAATGGACTTCATCGGCCTATGCAGGATCATCGAACACCTTGATTGCTGACATGAATCCAAATTTCCAGTATAACGCCAAAGTTGACGACCCTGATGTTTTGAAACAAAAAGTTGTTAAAGGTGGATCATGGAAAGACATTGCCTACTACCTACAAACCGGAGTCAGAACCTATGAATATCAATACGAAAGTAGACCTTATATAGGATTCAGATGTGTACGGTCATTTAATGGCGAATAATTGAAAGAATAATTTAACAATATAAGATAATGTCATACAATCAGACAAAATTTGATTTGTGGTGGAATTCACCCAAGATGAAACGAATTATTGGTGCAGCCTACAGTCTTGGTGCTTCGGTAGTTATTTTGGGTGCAATGTTTAAAATTCTGCACTTGAATGGCGGTGGAACTATGCTTGGTATTGGTATGACCGTTGAGGCCATAATCTTCGCCTTGGGTGTATTTGATAAACCGACACAGGAAATTGAATGGAACAAAGTCTTTAACTTGGACGGAAATACTGCTATTCCATTGGTTAATAATAACGTGCAGCAGGGAATTCAAAGTGCAAATAATGCCAATCTGAATTACGGTGGGGGAATAAGCGATGAAGATGTAAATAAATTGACACAAGGAATTAAAAACTTGACACAAACCGCTGAACAATTAAATACCTTGGCTGATGTAGCTCAGTCATCAGGGAAATTGGTCGAAACTCTGAATACTGCCTCCACTTCTACATCTCGTTTTGTAAGTAGCCAGGAAACATTGAATAATGCGACTGTTAAACTACAATCATCGTATCAGAATATTAATAATGGTATGGAATTAGTAGAAAAAAACACTAAATCCTACGCGGGAAAAGTGGACGATATCAACCGGAATCTGTCATCGATAAACTCTGTTTACGAAATTCAGTTGAAGAATATTCAATTTCAATCGGAAAGCCTTACTAAACAAACGGACTCCTTTAACCAGTTAAATGCTGATTTAAAAGCAATGACGAGCGAATTACAAAAAATGAAATTAGCAACAACTACCGCTGCCGAAAACACTGAAATGTTTAAATCTGGTACCGACAAACTTGCTAAGCAAATAAGCGATTTGAATTCAGTATATGGAAACATGTTGAACGCTTTGAGCTAAATTTTTATATTCTCGAAATTGCAAAATTTTCTTAACGTTATTTATCAATGAGTGGAGCAAAAAATTGTCCGGAAACGCCAAGGCAAAAAATGATAGGCATGATGTATTTAGTGTTGACAGCGATGCTGGCATTGAATGTATCGAGCGAAATTTTGAATGGCTTTACCATGGTTGATAATAGCCTACATTCTACGATTGAATCTTCGGATATGCGAAATGAATTTCTGTACGAGGACTTTGATTATTTGTATAAAGAAAATCCTGCCAAAGTGGGTGAATGGCTCAATAAGGCCAATCAAATTAAGAAACAATCGAACGATTTATTTGAATATATCGAAAAATTCAAGGTTGATATTGTAAAATTAGCTGATAAAGACAAGGCCGACCCTAAGGCTCGTGAAATTGAATCACGCGACAATTTAGATGTAGCTGGACAATATGCATTGGTTGGTGGTAATGGCAAAGTGCTAAAAGAAAAATTAAGAAACTATTGCGACACATTGGTTGTACTTTCTGACAAAAATGAAAGAAAACAGAAAATGTATCTCAACTTATTTTCGACTAATAAAGTAAAGAGCAAAGAAACTGGTGAAATGGTTCCTTGGGAAAATGCGATGTTCGAGATGATGCCAGTTTCGGCTGTTGTGACTCTCTTGACTAAATATCAGAGCGATATCAGGGCTTCTGAATCAGAAATGATACAGTTTTTAAAAGGTCAAACTGATGCATCGGATTTTAGGGTCAATAAAATTGAAGCATTGGTGGTTCCCAACTCCAAGTTTGTGTTTAGAGGCGAAAAATACAGTGCCCGTATTGTTTTATCAGCAGTTGACTCTACCAAAATTCCACAGTATTATGTGAATGGTCAACAACTTCAACGGGGTATCTATGAATTTACCGCAGGTTCCAAACTTGGTCCAGCGAAATATGGTGGCGAAATTCGTATTCCCGGAAAAGACGGTAATACCTTATCATACAGATTTGAATCAGATTATATGGTAGGCGAACCTTCTGCAACGATTTCCAACGAAGATTTAAATGTTGTTTATAAAGGAATTGATAATAAATTTAGCGTTTCAGTACCGGGCGTAGCTCCCGAAAATGTAAGGATTAGCGTGGAAGGTGGTAACTTCAACAATGCTGGTAAAGGCAAATATATCATTCATCCAGCTCGTGATGGTGAAATTAAAATTTCGGTTTTTGGTAAAATAGACAAAAAAGAAATGAGCATGGGTAGTGGAATATTTAGGGTTAAAAGACTTCCTAAACCTTCGGTATTTCTTATGGACGCACGTGGTGACGAGAATAATGGATCCATGTCGCTCGATCAACTGAAAAATTCTACACTCATTGCAAGTTACGGACAGGACGCACTTGTTCCAGCTAAATTCTCCATCGTTTCTTTTACCATGATTGTTGAAGGTTTAGCACCTTTGTCAGTTTCGGGAACAAAATTAGATTTGAATTTCCTGAACAAATTAACAAAAGGACGTAATTTGATTATCAGTAATATAAAAGCAATAGGGCCCGATAAGAATGTACAATCATTAGGTGCCATTGTAGTGAAACTTATTTAACTAATTGCTTCAACAGAAAAATATATCATATATGAAAATGAAAACAAGTTGGATAGTTATATCTATCCTATGCTTATTACCGATGTGCCAAAGAGTAATAGCTCAACAACAAGCACTTCCATTTTTCGACCTCAAAGGTAATGTGGCTATACAAACTACTCAGTTGGATGCTATGGCAGATACGATTGCAAAAATCAATCACAGAGCCGATGACATTGTTTGGTCAAGAATAGTTTATCGGGTTATAGACTTACGCGACAAACCAAACAACAGACTTTACTTTCCAGTAAAACCGAACGAGAAGTACAAAAGCTTATTCAGAATTATGCTCGAAGCTTCGGTTCAAGGTGGACTAAGCGTTTACGATAAGGTTGATTTTGATATTCAACCTAAATACGATTCTCCAATTTCAAAAGACAGTTTGAAAAATCGTTTTGTTACTTGCGATTGGAACTCATCAAACAACACCCCAATATTAGGTAGTTTGATCGAAAAAGACATGATAACTAATCAAAACAAGATTAGCTCATATTATTATGAAGATTATGCCTCAAAACAGATTAAATTTATCATACAGGAAATTGTATTTTTTAACAAGCATTATTCGCGAATGTTTACCAAAGTAATAGGGATAGCACCGATGTATGTTCACAACGAAACAAATGTTACTAATTTGAATATGGCAGGACAGAATCGCAAAGGTGAAGGTATCTGGAACTTCTTGCAAAGCTCTGTTACTTGCTGGTTCTTATTCGATGAGTTACGCCCGTTCTTGGCTAAAAACTATGTTATTTCAGATGGGAACGATACTCAACGCTTAACTTTTGATGAGTTTTTTGCTCAGAAATTGTATGGTAGTTATCTACTGGGCGACAGTAATATGTTTAACAGAATGTTGCTCCAAGAATATACCAATCCTGAACAAATACTAAAAGAGCAAAAACGCATTGAAACCGAGTTGCTTAATTTTGAACAAGATCTTTGGGAATACTAAGAATTAAAGCATTCAATTTGAAAATTAAACGGATAAAATCAAATGAACATAATTTGATTTTGTCCGTTTTCTAATTTAGAACCAATACATTTCTCGTTCCAGCCAATTTGGAATTAAGAAAGTACTGAAAAAATATTATGAAAACTATTATTTTAGCGGATAATCAAGATATTACAAAATTAGGTTGGAAATTCATGTTCAATCAATTTGATATGGCTGTACAATTAATTGAAGTTGAAAACAAACAACAATTAATTGACAACTTAGTATTGTACCCAAACTCATTGGTAATTCTCGATTTCAGGATATTCGATTTCAATAGTATTGATGAATTATATATGCTTGAAAGCCGATTTATCGACAGCTTTTGGTTGCTGTTTTCCGAAGAGTTAAGTGAGTCATTTTTAAAATCGCTATTTCATAACACACAGCTATTTAGTGTAGTAATGAAATCCAATTCAGCAGATGAAATTCGACTAGGACTGAACGAATCATTAAAAAGCCGTAGGTATATTTGCAGTCAGGTTAGCAATATTTTATTAGACAATAGCAAAAAAGCAGAATCGAATACTAAGGCAGTATTAACCGCTACCGAGTTGGAGATACTCAAAGAAATGGCTTTTGGAAAAACAACAAAAGAAATAGCGCTTCATCGATATGTGAGTGTACATACAATTATTACACACCGAAAGAATATCTTCCGAAAGCTGGAAGTAAACACTATGTACGAAGCTACAAGATATGCTATGAGAGCTGGAATTGTTGATTTGTCGGAATATTATATTTAATATTTTATAATTGAGTAAAAACGTAACATAAAAAAACCAGATTCTCCATTAAAGAGAATCTGGTTTTTTATTTTCAAACAATGCCGAAATGTTTTATTTTTCCCAATCGGATGCGGGTTGACAGGTACACATTAAGTTTCTATCACCGAATCCATTATCAACTCTGGCAACATTGACCCAAAATTTATTTTCAGCTGTCCAACTTGTAGGATAAACCGCCTTGGTTCTGCTGTATGAGTGATTCCATTCATCAGCTACGGCTTTATATTCAGGGTGAGGGGCATTCATCAGCACATTGTCGATCTTGTCGGCTTCTCCATTCTCAATTTCCTTAATTTCAGCATAAATTTTCAACATAGCTTCCGCAAACCGATCTAGCTCTTCCAAAGATTCACTTTCTGTTGGCTCTATCATTAGTGTTCCATGTACAGGAAACGACAAAGTTGGAGCATGAAAACCATAATCCATCAAGCGTTTAGCAATATCGGATTCGGTTATACCAGTTAGTGCTTTGAAATTCCGACATTCCAAAATCAATTCATGCCCTACTCTACCCTGTACACCAGTATATAAAATCCCATAAGAATCTTTTAATTTTTCCGCTAAATAATTAGCATTCAAAATAGCAATTTTAGTTGATTCTGTCAGTCCATCAACTCCTAACATCCTTATATATCCGTATGTTATAGGCAATACTCCAGCACTTCCATAAGGTGCAGCAGACACAACATTCATTCCTTTTGAAGTATTTGGCAAGAATGGGATTAATTTCGACACCACACAAATAGGACCCACACCCGGACCACCGCCACCATGCGGTATTGCAAATGTTTTATGTAAATTCAGGTGACACACATCAGCTCCAATAAATCCAGGATTAGTTAAGCCAACCTGTGCATTCATATTCGCACCATCCATATAAACCAATCCACCATTTTCATGAATTATGTCGCACATTTCACGAATTGCAGTTTCAAAAATACCATGCGTAGAAGGATAAGTAATCATACATCCAAGAAGCAAATCTTTATGCAATTCAGCCTTTTCACGCCAATCGGTTAAATCGGTATTCCCTTTTTCATCACATTTTACAATGACAATATTCAAGCCTGCC
The DNA here is from genome assembly GCA_038249855.1 of Bacteroidales bacterium. Classification (GTDB taxonomy): domain Bacteria; phylum Bacteroidota; class Bacteroidia; order Bacteroidales; family Paludibacteraceae; genus Paludibacter. The sequence goes on along the minus strand of JBBSCW010000059.1, from coordinate 4,108 downwards.
TGACTTGCCGAGGCAGGATTAGTGCCGTGTGCCGAAGCAGGAATTAAAACCGTTCGGCGTTCAGACTGACCCACTGAATTGAAATACTCCTTGATGGTCATTAAACCAGCAAATTCTCCAGCAGCACCTGAGTTTGGCTGCAAACTGCAACCTGCAAAACCAGTAATAATAGATAAATATGATTCTAATTCCTCTATCAGTAAATTATAACCTTCTGTTTGATTGTTGGGAGCAAGTGGATGTATGGCATTAAATTCTGGACGGCTCAAAGCTAGCATTTCCGAAGCTGCATTTAGTTTCATGGTGCACGAACCCAATGAAATCATGGAATGAGTCAGTGAAATATCACGGCGTTCGAGCTTTTTGATATAACGCATCATCTCAGTTTCGCTGCGGTAACGCTTGAAAACCTCATGTGTTAAGTAATCTGACTTCCGTTCGAGTTCTTCATCAAATGATTTCAAACCTTCAAGATCTTCTTCGCCCGCTAACACTGCTACATTACCAGCTGCCGAAGCAAGAATTTCAATAAGTACATTTAGGTCATCAATATCCGTAGTTTCGTCAATACTAATCCCGACTTCTCCAGTTTCAAAATAATGAAAATTGACTTCATTTTCGAGTGCAATTCTTCGTAAGGTTTCAATGTCCACTTCATCTGGAAGCGAAATTTTCAATGTATCGAAAAAGTTTAGATTTTCCTGATTATAACCATAAACGGGAAGAATTTCGTTGAGGTAGGTAGCAGTTGCATGAATCCGTTCAGCAATACTTTTAATTCCCTCAGCACCATGATAAACTGTATACATGCCAGCCATGGAAGCCAATAATGCCTGAGCCGTACAAATATTAGAGCTCGCCTTTTCGCGCTTAATATGTTGTTCGCGGGTTTGCAAAGCCATGCGCAAAGAAGGTTTTCCATTTACATCCTTACTCACGCCTATAATTCTACCAGGCATATCGCGTTTGAATTCATCGCGAGTCGCAAAATAGGCAGCAGCCGGACCACCATAATTCATTGGAATTCCCCAACGTTGCGTTGAGCCGAAAACGATATCAGCACCCCATTCGCCTGGAGGAGTGAGTAATGCCAAACTTAGAATATCGGCTGCAACCGCCACCTTACAATTATGTTTGTGTGCCTCTTCTACAAATTCGGTGTAATTAGCTATATTTCCATTAGAATTTGGATACTGAACAATAGCACCAAAATACTTTTCGCTAAACTGGACAGTTTCAAAATCCCCAATTTCAACTTGAATAGACTGAGCCTTAGAACGCGTTTGTATTACTGTCAATGTTTGTGTAAAAACATTCTCGTCCACAAAGAGGACATTTACATTAGACTTAATTTGCTCCCTACTCCTAAGATTATACATCATCGTTGAGGCTTCGGCACCAGCAGTTGCTTCATCGAGCAGTGATGCATTCGCTAAAGGCAAGCCTGTAAATTCGGTAATGGCAGTCTGAAAATTAATCAAGGCTTCGAGTCTGCCTTGTGAAATTTCGGCCTGATAAGGAGTGTAAGAAGTATACCAAGACGGGTTTTCAAAGATATTACGTTGAATTACAGCCGGCATAATGGTATCGTACCAACCCTGTCCAATATAGGAAGAATGTATGCGATTCATAGCTGCAATTCCAGCAATATGTTTTGCAAACTGATACTCCGTCAATGGTTCGGGTAAGTCTATCGGTTCAGGTAGTCTTATGTTTTCGGGAATGGATTGATTAATCAGTTCATCTAATGAATCAACTCCGATAAAACTAAGCATTTCTGTTTTATTTTCCTCTGTAATGCCTATGTGTCGGTACTTTAACATATCTTTCATGCTATAATAATTTTATTTTTTTTGAGCTATCAAATGTACAGTTTTTTTATAAATAATGACAGCAAATAAAGTAAAATATAATTACAAAACGCAATTTCAATATTCTATTTTCAACTTGATATTTTTTAGCTATGGATTAATTCAAAACGAAAGTAAAATCAGCTATTTTATAGTTGTTTCAGAATAATAGGTACAATAATTATTTCACTATAAATTTAAGAAAATTACTTCAAACCTCATTGTAGTATGGTAAAGCTAAACTTTCCTATACTTGAACCATTCAACTTTAACCTACATCACTGTGACTTTCTTAACTAAAAGCCGTACCTTTGCACTGAAATTTTAAATTAATTTTGTCATGCGTTTTTATCCTAAGTTATTCAGTTCATTGCGTAATTACAACAAAGAGCTATTTTATGCCGATTTAATGGCGGGCGTCATTGTTGGAATTGTTGCTTTGCCTCTGGCCATTGCTTTTGGTATTGCATCGGGTGTAACTCCCGAAAAAGGTTTGTTTACTGCTGTTATTGCCGGATTCATTATCTCATTTTTAGGTGGTAGCAAGGTGCAAATTGGCGGACCTACAGGTGCATTTATTGTAATTGTTTACGGCATTGTTCAGGAGTTTGGAGTTACAGGACTGGCCATTGCCACCATGATAGCAGGTGTTATGCTGATTGCCATGGGATTACTAAAATTAGGTAGCGTTATTAAATTTATTCCTTATCCAGTGGTGGTAGGCTTTACAAGCGGTATTGCACTTACCATTTTCACCACTCAGATTAAAGATTTGTTTGGGCTTCAAACTGGCGAACTTCCAGGTGACTTTATCAGCAAATGGGTTATTTATGGTGACTTCTTTAATACTGCTAATTTCTGGTCACTTGGAGTGGGAATTGTTTCAATACTAATTATTGCACTTACACCTAAAATTTCAAAAAAAATACCAGGTTCATTGATTGCTATCGTATTGATGACCGCTATTGTGTATTTTTTACGAAATCACTTTGGTATTTCGGGTATCGAAACTATTGGCGATCGATTTGTTATTGATGCATCTATTCCTAAAGCTGCTGCACCAGAAATCAGCTTTGTTATTATTAAAAAATTATTGCCAACTGCTTTTACCATAGCCATGCTGGGAGCCATAGAATCCTTACTTTCGGCCACTGTAGCCGATGGAGTTATTGGTGACAAACACAATTCAAATACCGAACTCATTGCACAAGGTGTTGCCAATGTTGTAGTACCTATCTTTGGTGGAATTCCTGCCACCGGTGCCATTGCTCGTACCATGACTAATATAAACAATGGTGGCAAAACGCCAGTTGCTGGTATTATTCATGCTATGGTTTTATTGCTTATCATGCTGTTTTTGGGCGACTTAACAAAACACATACCCATGGCTTGTCTGGCCGGCGTGTTAATTATTGTGGCTTACAATATGAGTGAATGGAGAACTTTCAAAGCCCTGATGAAAAATTCAAAATCGGATGTAGCAGTACTGATTACAACTTTTTTACTAACGGTAATTTTCGATCTGACTATTGCCATTGAAATTGGTTTGTTGCTTGCAGTATTCTTATTCATGCGACGCATGAATGAAACATCGACAGTTTCCATTATCAAAGATGTAATAGACGACTCGAACTATGATGATCAAAATCAAGAGTCAGAAGGAATAACGATTCCAGCCTTTGTTGAAGTATACGAAATTGAAGGCCCCTTCTTTTTTGGAGTTGCAAGTAAATTCGAGGAAACTATGAAGCAATTAGGTGATAAACCCAAAGTAAGAATCATAAGGATGCGGAAAGTACCATTTATTGACTCGACAGGTTCACACAATCTCGAAAATCTGATACGAATGTCGCACAAGGACAAAACACAAGTCATCCTTTCGGGCGTAAACGAAATGGTATTCAATGTATTAGTCAAAGTGGGCATTGAAAAATTAGTGGGAACACAGAATATTTGCAGCAATATACAAGAAGCTATTGAGCGAGCAAAATCTATTGTGGAACAGGGTTTTACAAAATCTTCAAAAAGTAAATAAAAATTTACAATTGAAACATTTACAATTTACAATTTGTAGGAGCTAAACCATCTAATATTTTAGCATATTGAATCATAAAAAGGTGTTTATCAATGCTTGTATGTAAAACGAAAAGAGTCAGTCGGAAAATTCGACTGACCCTATTTTATATATTTAGAAACGTATTCTTAGATTAGATTTGAAAGATAAATTTTCTGTATTATGTAGAATCAGTTCTTAAATT
>JBBSCW010000058.1:0-13156 GCA_038249855.1 Bacteroidales bacterium | reverse complement strand
GCCAAATTCAGTATCATGTGAAACTTCTTGTCGTACGGCCAAGCTTCAAATCCAGTATTTTCGTTTTTGAAGGTAAACAACAAAGTATCGTCGACAAATATACGATATTCTTCCTTTTCCCACTCTAATATATAATTATGAAATTCAGTGGTAGCGGTTGGTACAGTCATTTTATTTGTTTTTTGAGTATTGATAATATGATTGTACTTTCTTGTATGTGCCGACGCATGAATGGTAAATGGATCATTACCCACTTGTTCCATAATGTCAATTTCGCCACTGGCTGGCCAAGCACCATAAGCATTTTCGGTTGGAAGCATCCAGATAGCCGGCCAAGTCCCACGACCAGTTGGTATTTTAGCTCTCGTCTCGAATCTTCCATACAACCAGTCGCCTTTCCCTTTTGAAACTAAACGGGCAGAAGTAAATGGTTTGCCTTCCATACTGTCTTTGATGGCAACAATGGTTAATACTCCATTCTTTACAAATACATTTTCGGGTTTTCTGACTGTATAATGCTGTCTTTCATTATTTCCCCAACTCCAACTGTTTCCAATGGTGTCGTAGCTCCATTTTGTTTCATCGGGCATGCCTGCGTTATTGAACTCATCGTTCCACACGAGTTTATATTTCCCCGAAGCTGTATTGATTGTTTTGTAACTTGTGCTGCAAGCTACAAAAAGTATTGACAATACGATTGTCATTATTGATTTATACATATTGTTGAATGTTATTTGTTTATACTTTTTTAATTCCTCTAAAAATCTACTTGTAGTTAAACCTAAATGTTGTGCGAAAATACTATTTTATAACGATTCACTGTCGGTAATACTCTTTTAAAAGTTAACCCAATCGACAGAAGGCCGATTGGGTTAAACAAACTACCCTAAAAAAAACTAAAAACAACTCAACAGCTATTTAAGAATCCACATAACTTTATTTACTTCATCGAAACCTTCGTATTGATTGTTTAACGCAATAATCAGATTTTCACGATTAGTATTGGTTTCAGAACTTGGATATAACCAACGCTTTGGAATTGAATTCACATCGTTCGAATTCAAATTTGTAGCAGGATTTATTGGGAATACAGGATGACCTGTTCTTCTGTATTCATAGAATGAATGAGTAGCGTCCTGCATGAAATTCAGAAGGTAGCGTTGCAACCAGATTTGTTTTAATTGATCATCAGCAGTGGTTTTAAATGCTGCTTCACCAGTGAAATAACCATCAATGTAAGCTTGCGTAATAGGCATTCCGTGTGCATAAGTTGCTAAGGTTGCCATTGTAGCTGCTAATGCCGATTTTACGCCGCTTTCGTAATAATCTTTTGCAGTTCCTGTGGTTATCCAGCCACGAATGCGAGCTTCGGCCAATATCAACTGTTGTTCGGCATAAGTAACCATCATACGTGGTTCGGAAGCAGCTTCCTTCAAATAACGAGAATTAATCAATGAATATGCACCAGTCAAATGTTGGGCTGTCATGGTTGGATAATCTAACGAAGGATTAACGCCAACATAAGCAGCAGGATCTTTTTCTGTTAAGATTGAGGGTGCTTTTATCTGTTTTGCTGAGGGATCTGCCGCATAATACATACGTCTGTCATTGAGCATTTTCAGATTGTCAATAAACACTGAGCTCAAATCAGTTCTGCTGGTAAATAAGCTGTTAGTTCCCGACATAGGGTGTATATTTACGGTTGAATAAACCAAACCAAAAAATCCAGTTCCACTTTCAAGCAGTTTCCCACTTGCTACAATCTCAGCAAATCTTCCTTTCACATTAAGCGATGCAACATCAGCTTTCTTACTTAAACTCATCAATACTTTAAGTGCAAAAGCATTGTTAGCTCTACGCCATTTGTCCGTATTACCGTTGTAAGGGGTAGGATCACCCGTAAAAGCAACTCCATTTGCAAAAAACGCATCCGCTTCTTTCAGTTCGTCCAAAATACCAATAAATACTTTTTCCTGAGAATCATATTTTGGTCTGAATACGCCACTTTCTCCCTTATTGGCTTCACTGTAAGGAATATCTCCCATCTGCATGGTGAGATTGTAGAACATATAGGCTCTGGAAAATTTACCAACACCTTTGTATGAACCTTCCATCACACTTCCAGCCGATGCAGCAATCATTTTATCAACGTTGGTTAAAATAGTCATGTCTCCAAAACTGCTACCACCGATATTATTATATTGCATTCCATTCTGACTTTCATTGGAATATGCGAGATATTTAGATAGAAAGTTAGGATTAAGATAAGCAATAGCATCTCTTCCGTTGAACTTAATGTTGTTGAGAATTACACTGGTACAAATCATGGACGGACTAGGATTAGTAGCCGCATCAGGATTTGTGTTGATTTCATCAAAATTGTCGCAGCTCACAAATACCAATAGGAAAAGTAGCAAGCTCCTGTTTATGGTTCGAATTATATTATTTTTCATATTCATATAATTTTATTTTTTATAGTTTAATATTATGAGAAGAACAATTAAAAACCAACTTTTACATTGAATCCAATGAATCTCTGAGAAGGATCTGAGAAGTTTTCTGAACCGCCATCAGGATCTGAAAACTTAAATTGTTTCGACCATAAAAATACATTTTGACCAATTGCCGAGATAGAAGCATTATTCATATTAATTTTGCTAAGCAATGCTTTTGGCAAGCTGTAAGTCAAAGAAATTTCACGAATTTTGAAGAAAGTAGCATCATATAAGTCAGCTGGCGATGGAGCTCCACCCCATGCAGTTCCTTTATGTAAAGCTTCTACATATGCTTTGTAAGTTGTTTTTACATCATTTGGACCAAAAACCCTTGTATCAGTTGTGATATTTCCGTAAGTATCATAGGTAGCGGTACCCGATAAAATTTTCACTCCTTCTCCTAAATAATTTTTTGAGGCTGGAACAGTTGCGTCCAAATAACGCTCAGGAACTACTGAACTTGGATGTGATCCTGAACGCCACATATACATCTCAGTTGTAGTTTGAGCTAAACCACCTACACGACCATCAATAGCAATACTTAATTGCCAGTTTTTGTATCTGAAATCTGTTGATGCTCCCCAAATATATTTAGGATCGGAATAACCATAATTTGTATCGTAACCCGAATAAGTTGGTACTCCACTTGCATTGTGAATTAAGTTGCCTTGTGGATCTTTTAAATAATCACGAATTAAATAATAATCCGTTCTTTCTCCAACTTTAATCCAAGGTTTATCACCTGAATACAAAGAATCAAGTTTTGTATACACTGTTTTGTAATTGGTCCAATTCACATTAATATTCCATTGAATATCTCTTGTTTTAATAGGTGTTACGCCTAATTCAAGTTCCAATCCTTTGCGGCTTCTTTCTTCATCAATATTCAAGAAATTACTTGTAAATCCAGAAGCTGGACTAACGGCTGCCGATTTAATAAAATCGAACATATTCTTACTGTAATAGGCTACGTCAAAAGAAACTCTGTTTTTGAAGAAATTCATGGCTGATCCAAATTCTATGGTAGAAGATGACTCAGGGAAAATGTCTTTACTACGAATACTTGTAGGATAAGTAGCTGAACTTAATGTACCCCAAGCAGCACTTGCAGGGATGGTATAAACATTATTAATGCTATAAATACCTGCTGTTTTTTTAGAACTTACCCAAGATGAACGAAGTTTCCAGAATGATAACCAATCTTGTTTAGGAAGAATTTCAGACATAACTAAACTTCCTGAGACTGATGGATAGAAATACGATCTCTCAGCAGCTGACAAGGTAGAAACCCAGTCGTTACGGAAAGTAGCTTCTACAAATAATAGACTTTTCCAGTCTGCTGCCAATCGTCCGTAGACACTATTTGTTTGTTTGCGATAAATGTTAGAGCCAACTGCAACAGGATTAATAGATGCTTTCAGAGAGTAAAAGGCAGGAATAGACAAACCACCTTGTGTGCGAGTTTCAATTCCCTCGTCTTGTGAATACCTGAGCGATCCACCTATCATTCCATCAATACTGAAATCACCTACCTTTTGAGCAGCCAAAAGTAATACTTCATTGTTGGTAGAATAACCACGGCTTATACCAATATTATAAGAACCTTTCTGAGATTCACCCCACACTTCTGTTCCATTTGGAATCATGGTGGCATTACCTGCACCTTGGAACGAACCTTTCGATACTTTAACTTCCTGACGGTTGCTGTATGTTTCGTAACCTGTACGCACTTTGGCTTTTAACCATTTCTGAATATCATAATTCAATTCTAATACGCCATTGATAATGTCTTTGTCAATACTATGTGTTCTCTCGTAGCGATCAAAGTATGGGTTGTTGTTACCAGCAGTATAACTGTTATTTTGAACTTCGTTTGGTATCAACCAATAATCTTTATAATCTAGTATATTCCAATCGGCAGCTGACCAAATCAACAATCCATACATCGGATCGTAACCGGTATAACCACCAAAACCTTTATTAGGAGTAGTATTCTTATTGTAAGTCAAACTGGTTGATAAAGTCAGTTTATCAAACTTCATTTCACCACCAATACTATAAGTAAGCTTGTCAAATTTTGAATTGGGATATTGACCTTTATTTTGAACCCAAGTTGCAGATGCACGTAAACTTCCATTTTCGCCCTGCTGAACAACGTTGACGTTATTGTTTAAAATATAACCTTGTTCCAAATAATTTGCAAAATTGTCTTTTCCTATTGGCAAATATGGCATAGCTATCATGGATTTTGAAATTGGATCCCATTGAATTACACTTTGTCCTTCCATTGGCGCTCCCCATGAACCATCCCCTGAACCTACATAAGTGTTTGTAGCCGTATTGATAATGCGTCCGTAGGTTGATTGCAATTCAGGAATAGCTAAATAACCTGCCGAAAACATGGTTCCACTGTTGATAGTAACTGATAATCCTTTTTTTGCAGTTCCTTTTTTGGTAGTAATCATGATAGCTCCACCATCTCCGCTTTCGCCGTATAATGCAGAAGCAGTTCCACCTTTCAGCACACTGATGTTTTCAATGTCATCCGAAGGAATATCACGCAAACTCATATTTTTAAATGGAACACCATCCACTACTAACAATGGATTTTCACCACGAAGTGTCAAAGCAGCTTCGGCAGCAAATTCAGTACTGTTTTTCACCATCAAACCAGCTACTCTACCTGTTAACGACGACGCCATATCTACACCTTTTACAGTTTGAAGTACACCACCATCAACAGCTTGCACAGCATAACCTAACGCTTTTTGCTCCCGTTTGATACCCAAAGCGGTAACTACAATCTCGGAAAGACTTTTTACATCTTCTATCAACTTTACACTCACGTTCCGTTGACCATTCAGCCTTACTTCTTGTGGAATAAATCCAATATAGGAAACGATGAGCGTCTCGGTAGGTTCTACATCCAATGAGAATGAGCCTTCAAAATTGGTAATTGTTCCAACTTTGGTGTTTTTCACCAAAACGGTTGCACCAATGATTGCCTCACCTAATTGATCGGTAACTATACCAGTTACTTTCTTCTGCTGTTCGCTGGATTGTTTGTTCAAAACGATTTGTTTGGCATTGATGCTATATCCTATATCTGAACCTTTGAAAACTTCGTTCAGTACATTTATAACATCTGCATTGGCCATTACGATTGATGTCTTTTTATTTACATCAACCATCTGTTTATTGTATAAAAAACGGTATAGCGTTTTAGTTTCGATAGCATTCAAAACCTCTTCTATACTTACATTCTTCATATTTAAAGTGATTGCACTGTTTTGGGCATTCGCTTTAAAATTGATGGGCTGAGTGATAAGCATTAATAACAAAACAAAGGCAAAATGATTAAATAGTGACCATTTGTTTGATACACGCAAAAATTTCGATTTAAAATTTAATGGTGATTTCATACGCATTTAATAAGTTTTAGTAATTAATTAAATTCTCGGAGTTTTTTTTCTGAAATTTGTTTAAAGAAATAATTCGATATTCTTAAACACTAGTTGGGCGGGTGGTAATTGCATCTTTCCATTTCAATATTGATTTTAAGGGTTGTAGATTTCCCATGCAATTTGGACTTGCATATATTCTCTATCTTAATATATGACGTTTCAAAAAAAATATCCCACATTAAAAATCAAACTATTTTGAATTTTCATGTGGGATATCCATATATTTTATTTGTATTAGGTAATCAAAAATAGAAATTATGTTATGTTGTTTCGAGACAATACCATTATGAATTTTACTAAAATAATAAAGGACAAGTATTTAGTCTCCCTTCGGGGGATTTAGGGGGCTTTTATAAACCTCTATCATTTCTTTATTGAACTCTTTATTAGCATTTAGCTCACGGTCAAAGCGTTTGTATTTTATCGGTGCCGACATTTTTAATAATCTTAGAATTTCGTCGAGTGATTCTCCCTCAAAAGTGGCTCGATACAGTTGACGAGCTACTGTTTTATCTTTAACAACCAAATCTACATTATAAGTTCTACCGATTCTTTTGAATACGTCTTCGAGTGGCTCATCTCTGAATGCAAGAATTCCGTCTTTCCAAACACACCAATGATTTGCATCGGTTTTGGTAACTGCATATTTACTTGTATTGTAATTGTACAAAAATCGTTGATTAGGGTCGATATGTTGTGTGATTTTCTCTCCTATTTTTACATCCAGCTTTCCTTCGAGTAAAGTTACAGCCGAAATTGAATCCTTACAATACGACTCTATATTAAAAGACGTTCCAGTGGCAATTACTTGCAAGTTCTTGGTCGAAACTATAAATGGATGCTTTTTGTCAGATTGAACTTTGAAAAATGCTTCGCCGTAAAGCTGTACTTCTCGGACATCAGCGTAGAACTCTACAGGATATTTCAGTTTACTTCCTGAGTTTAGCCAAACCACTGAACCATCGGGCAAAGTAATTTTTGAATTCATGCCTAAGGGCGACATAATTTCCTGATAGGCTATGGATGATTTTCTTATAGAATTCTGATTATACTGAACAGCAACTAGTAATATCGCTGGGATTATTAAAATGGCGGCTACCCGTTGCCACCAAACAAAAAATGGTATTTTTCGTGCCGATTTCGTTTTTATTTTCTTTAATATCTCAAAATGAGCCTTTTCCGTATTAATATTCTCCGGATTAAATGCAGGTTGCGCATTCTGCCAAATATTCTTTAATTCCAGAAAATACTTCCTATTTTCATCACTTTCATTTATCCACAACGCCAACAACTTCTCTTCGTCAGGGCTTATTTCTCCTGAAAAAAGTTTTATAATCCGCTCGTCTATTTGTTCTAGTTCTTGCATTTTCAATTACGTTTCTTTTTTATTCCTATTTAAAAGACGTTTAATTCCCTCTTTACCACAACACATTATCAAACTTTTATGAAAATAATAGTGAGAAAACTATTATAAAAAAATCTTTCAGGTGTTTTCTAAGTAATCCAATGGCTTTTCCAATTCTCACTTCTACGGTACGTTCCGAAACCTGTAGTTTTTCTGCTATTTCTTTGTATTTCAGCCCATCAAACCTATTTAATTCAAATGCTTCGCGGTAACTTTCCGGTAATTTACGCAAAGCATCGTCTAAATGTGACTTTAAATCTGAATAAAGGATATGATTTTCAAAGTCAACTTCATCTAATACCGATTGTAGTAGAGATTTTTCTTCGTAGATGTTTTTTATTTTTTGATGTCTGATTGCATCAAGACAGCTATTCTGGACAGATTTTAGGAGAAAGGATTTTATTGAAGTTCTGATTTCTAAGTTTTCTCTATCTTGCCAAATTTTCAGGAATAGAGACTGAACAATGTCTTCGCACGCAGACTTATCCGGAAGAAAATGACCCCCGAATAAAACCAAATCTTTATAATACTTATTGAACAAAAAAGAAAAGGCACGAACATCACCTTGTTTTAGTTCATCAAGTAGAATCTGATCATCTGACATTTTGATACTTTAAAAATGAGTATTAGTTGTTTAAGAGTTGAATTGTAGCATCTTATTTGTTTGCAATATAAATACTTGTTTGACAAAAGTAATGAATATTTTTAAAAACAAGATGATTATCACTAGTCCGAATGTTTTTGTATGAGTTTGAATCTCTTGGATAAAGATATATAGATTTAGCAATTCTCCCAATCACACGTTCTAATTCTAAACAAAAACCTCTAAAACTTGGTTATAAGTTTTACTTTAACACATGAAGCGTAATAACGCTACACTTTAACTTTTATGAAATATAAACTGATTTGCTTTTTCTTGATATTAACTATTGGACTTAACGCACAAAAGCGCCACACTATAAGCGGTACTGTGAGCGATGCAACAACAGGCGAAACGCTTATTGGGGCAAGTATTACTGTTTCCGAATTGCCTGGAACTGGTGTTACAACTAATTCTTACGGATATTTCTCACTTACAGTTCCCGATGGAAAATACTCTTTTGAATTCTCTTATTTGAGCTACGATACAAAAATATTGAAACTAAATTTAATTGAGAATAAGCAGTTGGTTATTAAGCTAGAACCAGCTTCTACTCAATTGCAAGATGTGGTAATCACAGCTCGAAGTAGAAATCACAATATTACTTCTACCGATATAGGTATGGAAAAGCTCGAAGTGAAGCAAATCAGCAAGATTCCTGTGATTTTTGGCGAAGCTGATATTATGAAGACACTTAAATTGACTCCGGGCATTAAATCGGCAGGGGAGGGCAGTGGTGGTTTCTTTGTTCGTGGCGGTAGCAGTTCGCAAAATCTGATTTTGTTGGATGAAGCCACTGTTTATAATGCCGACCACTTATTGGGGTTTTTCTCCACTTTCAACAGCGATGCCATTAACAATATACAAATGTACAAAGGTACTGCACCGGCAGAATATGGTGGACGAATTTCTTCGGTGTTGGATGTGAAAATGAACGATGGGAATAATCAATCGCATCATGTTGGTGGCGGTATTGGACTTATTTCTTCAAGACTCAATCTCGAAGGACCTATTGTTAAAGACAAGAGTTCGTATCTAATTACTGGTCGACGCACCTACGCCGACTTATTTCTGAAACTATCTAAGGATGATTTAATAAACGGCAACAAGCTCTATTTCTATGATTTTAATGCCAAAGCAAATTACCGAATCGATAATAAAAACCGACTTTATTTGTCGGGCTATTATGGTCGAGATGTGTTTGATTTTCAGAACCGATTTGGTATTAACTGGGGAAATTTGACTGGAACGCTGCGTTGGAACCATTTGTGGAGTGAGAAATTGTTTAGCAATACGTCTGTCATTTATTCTAATTATGATTATAAAGTTAATGTATTGCAGGATGCGGGATTTAGCCTTACTTCGATTATTAAAAACTGGAATTTTAAGCAGGAATTTCAGTATTTTATGAACAGTTCGAACACACTTTCGTTTGGATTAAGTACTGTTTTTCATACCATTTTGCCTGGTCAGCTTGAAACTACGGATGATTCAGCCATATTACCTGCCAAGTTACAACAAAAAAATGCAGTTGATAATGGACTTTATATCAGCAATGTCTGGAAACCAAATTCCAGTTTAAACATCAATTACGGACTTAGGTTGTCGGCCTATCATTTGTTTGGTCCTGGCAACTTCTATTCATATCGCAATGGACTAGTGGCTGATACAACTGCTTTTTCAGAAGCTGAAATCGTTCAAACCTATTTTAATATTGAGCCACGTTTGAACATTGCTTATATAATAAATAAATATAATTCGTTGAAAATTAGTTATACACGTAATACTCAGAATTTACATCTCGTTTCAAATTCAACTTCAACATTGCCAACTGACATTTGGATTTCGTCGAGCAACAATGTGAAACCTGAAATTGGCGATCAGGCTTCCTTGGGTTATTTCAGAAATTTCGACAAGGATAAGTATCAGTTTAGCAGCGAAATCTATTATCGCTGGATGCACAACCAGATTGATTTGAAAAATGGTGCTGATATCAATGCGAATGAATTGATTGAAGGTGAATTGCTTTTTGGTATTGGGCGAGCTTATGGATTAGAACTCTTGCTCAAAAAGAACACGGGCAAACTTACGGGTTGGATTGGCTATACTTATTCGCGTACGGAGCGACTTATCGATGGTATCAATAACAACAATTGGTATCCTGCCCGACAAGATATTACACACGATGTTTCGGTTGTGGGAATATACGATTTCAATAAAAAATGGTCGGTGTCAGCCACTTGGGTTTTTAATACTGGAAATGCAGTTACTTTCCCCACCGGAAAATATATTATCAATGGCAATATAAAGTATTATTACACCGAACGAAATGGATATCGAATGCCTAATTATCACCGACTTGACATAGGTGCGACTCGTACTTTGACTAAATCGAAGACAAGAGAAAGTAGTTTGAATTTTTCGGTTTATAATGCTTATGGTCAAAAGAATCCGTTCTCAATAGACTTTGAACAAGATGAAAATAACCCTGCAAAAACAAATGCAGTAATGACATATCTGTTTACCTATATTCCTTCGGTAACGTATAACTTTAAATTTTGAAAGGGGAGGATAGTAATAAGGCTAAGGCAAAGGCAAAGGCAAAAAGAAAAGTAATAAGGCTAAGTTAGTAAGCGTATTTGTTAGTTAGGAATCGACAAGTGAATATGAATTTAAACGTTTTACAAACTAAATCACTAACAAAAATTCATGTTGAGAAAAGTGTTACAGGTTGAACATGGCTAAATCCCGAAGGGATGAAAATATTATAGAAGTTGTAGAAGTAGTGGAAAGCGAGAAGAAGAAAAGTAATAAGGCTAAGGCAAAGGCAAAAAGAAAAGTAATAAGGCTAAGGCAAAAAAATGAATAAGGCTAAGGCAAAGGCTCAGGCAAAAAGAAACTAAAAGGTTCAGGCAAAGGCTTAGGCAAAAGAAAACTAGTACAATCTACAAATAACGCGAAGCAATAAGGCTTCAAACGAACACTGAACGCAAAACACTAAACTCTTCAATAATGTGTCTTGTTCCCCTTCAGGAGTTAGGGCAGACCTACCCTCTATAAAACGCGAAAGGTAGTAACGCCTTACTACCAATCTTTGTTAACCTTAAATCTAATACTATGAAAAAATCACGATGCAAAGATAAGGCAGATTTATAACTCTAGCAAGTGTTTTTACTATTATTTTCATGCTAAATGTGTTTTATAACATATTTTTGCAGAAAAAGCTAGGTAAAGTATGTTTTTTAATATGTTTTAAATGAGAAATAAGGTAGAAAGAAGTTGTTGAAGTTAGAACGGAAGTTAGAAATGAAGTTAATGTGACAATTCGATAATATGCCAATAAGCTAATTTGCCAGTAATGTGGAGCGTACAACGCGTACCTAATCCAGGTTTCAAAATTTCAAATCCCAAACTAAACGCAGAACCCCAAACGCTAAACACTAATCGCTAAACACTAAACAATTTCCGTCACCTCGTACCCCGCAGCGTCTATAGCTTGGGTTAATGTTTCGTCACTCACCTCTTTCGAGAGCGAAATTTTAGCCTCATTGGCTTCTAGGAAAACTTTAGCTTCAACACCTTCGATGTTATTTAAAATTTTTTCTACCCTTGCAGAACAATGTCCGCAGGTCATTCCCGATATTTTTAATGTTTTGTTACTCATAATAAAATTATTTGAAGAGTTTGAATTATTTGAAGAGTTTGAATTGTCCCGCAATGGCGGGATTTCGCGTACTCCATTTGCTGTTTGATTTTGAAATGTAAATGTTTTTGCTTTCGTTGGAATTGAATTGCTCTTTTTAGGAGTATCAATTGTTGTCACATTTATATCCGTTGTAGACACTACTGTATTATTAGCCGTTTCCAGTTGATTAAACTTAGGTTTAAACCTTAATAACCGAAGAGAGTTCAACACCACACTTACCGAACTGAAACTCATAGCTGCGGCTGCAAACATTGGATTCAGTTTCCAACCCAAAGCAAAATAAAAAACGCCTGCTGCCAATGGAATTCCTATGATATTATAGAAAAATGCCCAAAATAAATTTTGTTTGATGTTTCGAATAACAGCCTTACTCAATTGAATTATCGAAACAACATCCATTAAGTCGCTACGCATCAGCACCACATCGGCCGATTCGATGGCGATGTCCGTTCCTGCCCCAATAGCAACTCCCAAATCTGCTCGCATCAGAGCAGGTGCATCATTGATACCATCGCCAATCATCGCCACTTTTCTACCTTCACTTTGTAAACGGCTGATTTCCTTTTCTTTGTCTTGTGGTAAAACTTCCGAAATTACAGTTGTAATATTAAGTTGGTGCTGAATGTAAGCCGCCGTTTTGGCGTGGTCGCCAGTAAGCATAATTACATCAAGCCCAAGCTTTTTAAACTGTTCGACAGCATTTCTACTGTTTACTTTCAAGGTGTCGGCAACTGCTATTAAACCAATAACTGATTTATCTTTGGCTATAAACAAAGGAGTTTTACCTTGTTCTGCAAGTTGCTCAGCCAGTAACACAAAATCCCCCACTTCAACATTAAAATTCTTCATCAGCAATAAATTGCCCCCTAAATACTGCGTATTATCAATCAATGCTTTTATGCCATGCCCAGCTATGGTTTCAAATTTTTCAAAAGGCAAAGATGCAATATTTTTAGATTCAGCGGCTTGTACAATAGCTTCAGCCAATGGGTGTTCTGATGATTTTTCGAGCGTAAGTGCTATTTGTAGCAATGAATCTTCTGTAAAACTACTACTAAGTACAATATCAGTAACGCACGGCTTTCCTTCAGTCAAGGTGCCGGTCTTGTCGAGAACTATAGTATCAATTTTATGAGCAGTTTCTAGCGATTCGGCCGATTTATAAAGCATTCCGTGCTCTGCACCCTTGCCCGTTCCAACCATAATAGCTACCGGAGTGGCCAATCCCAAAGCACATGGACAGGAAATAACCAAGACTGCTATTCCCATGGAGAGTGCAAAATCGAATGGATAGCCCAACAACAACCAGACAGTAACTGAAATAATGGCTATTCCGATGACAATAGGTACAAAAACTCCACTAATTTTATCTGCCATTTTCGAGATTGGAGCTTTGGAGGCTGATGCTTCTTCTACCAATCGAATGATTTGTGAAAGTGTAGTGTC
>JBBSCW010000057.1:0-13169 GCA_038249855.1 Bacteroidales bacterium | reverse complement strand
CGCAGAAAATACTTTCCTGCATCCAACAAAACCTGCAAAGGAACAACCCCCACGAGTTCCGAACCTGTAACCCGAATGCCGCGCGCAGCAGCTCGCTCGCAAGCCAGTTCAAAAACCTGATGCATGGATACGGCGGTTGTGTCGGTAATATTAAATGAAAGTTGCGCAACACCATATTCCTCTATATACCAACCAATTCCCTTTACTCCTTTCAGCAAACCGGGCGTGTAAACCGTATTTCCGTCTTCATCTTTCACAATTTTTCCTGTCAGCGGATTTCCTTCGCGTTTGATGCGTCCTTTTTCACGTATATCAAAGGCGATAGAATTTGCCCAGCGATTAGAAGTCGTGTTTAAATTCACATTGTAAGCGATTAGTAAATTTCGCGCACTGACAGCCGTTGCTCCTGTTTTTCGTGCCGTTTCGGTGAATTCTGCCGGACCAAAATCAGGCTTCCATTCTGTATTAACAAGCTTTTGAGCTAAGCCTTCATATTCTCCGGCTCGACAAGCAGCCAAATTCCGTCGTTTTTCATTGGTACAAGCAAATTCATAAAAGTAACCAGGAATGCCAAGTTCGTCGCCGATACGTTTTCCTAATTTTCGAGCAAATTCTGCTGTTTCTTCTATCGAGATATTTTTTATTGGAATCAATGGAAGAACATCCGTGGCTCCAAAACGTGGATGCTCACCATGATGCTTACTCATATCAATCAGTTCTGCCGCCATTTTTACCGCCTGAAAAGCTGCTTCACACACCGCTTCCGGCTCACCCACAAAAGTTACTACCGTGCGGTTAGTCGCTTTCCCGGGGTCAACGTCAATTAGTTTTACGCCATCTACCGATTTTATTACATCTGTTACCTGGCTGATAATCTGAATATTGTTGCCTTCGCTGAAATTTGGAACGCATTCTATGATTTGGTTCATTGATTGATTATTTTAATGGTTTATTTTTGAAAAGTTAATTGGTTATTTTAGCTATTTATTGACTGATAAAATTTTCATTTTGTGAAATGCATGTTTTCATAATCTGTGTAAATCTTTATTAATCAGCATTATCTGTGTACCAATCTTGGTCTCAGACTTCCTTGTCGATACAAAATCTCCCTGAAATCATTTGTTGGGAATACAATAAAATCTGCTTTGTTTCCTTTTTTAACAACACCGATATCATCTCGACTCAAAGCCAGTGCTGCACGGCAAGTGAGTGATGCCCAGACTTCTGCCATGGAAAGTTTTTCATAAGCTCCGAGAATTGCTGCTTGCGTAAGCAAATCGCCCATCGGCGCGCTGCCCGGATTCCAGTCCGATGCAATTACCAACGAGCATCCTGCATCCAGCAGTTTTCTAGCAGGTGCAAACCTTTCGCCCAGACCAAGCGATGCGCCCGGAAGTGCTACCGGAATTACATTGCTTTTTGCCAAAATTTGAATTTCGGAATCATCTGCATATTCAAGGTGGTCGATAGAAACTGCCTGAAATTTAGCGGCTAATGATGTACAATTATTGGAAAATTGATCTCCGTGAATAACGACATCAAATTCCATTTTTTTTGCTTCGGAAAGATAATATTCTGCATCCGAAACTGAAAACGCACCTTTCTCCACAAAAATATCTACCCGATTTGTAAGATTTCTCCTTTTCAATTCAGGTAAAAGATTTTTTACAATATGTTTCAAGTATTCTCTTTCGTTTTCAGGGAAATCTTTCGGTTTTATATGCGCAGCCAGACAGGTCGGAATTAATTCAGCAGCTGTTGTTTTATTTGCCAATTTGATGGCTTCCAGCATTTTCAATTCCTGCTCAACAGAAAGACCGTATCCACTTTTAACTTCAATTGTCGTTATGCCTTGTTGGTAGAGCTTTTCCGCTCGTTCTGCAGTCAAAGCAGCCAATTCTTCCACGCTTGCGGCACGGGTTTTCATGACTGTATCCCAAATTCCGCCACCAGCTTCCGCAATTTCCAGATAGCTTTTACCGTATAATCGCATCGCATAATCCCTCGCCCGAGTGCTCGCCCAACAAATGTGTGTATGTACATCAATCATCCCTGGCAAACAAACAAAATCACCTTCTAAAGAGTCAACATTCGCAGTTGGATTTTCTTTTCGTAATTGCTCAAAATTCCCAACAGCCAAAATTTTTCCATCCTGATATAAAATTCCACCCTGCGGAATGATCTCCAATTGGTCATCGGATAATTTTCCCCGCAGCGGAAGTTTGTCCATGGTCAATAACTGGGTAAAAGGACCAGATAACACAATATTTGATGGATTGATTGTTTGATTTTTTGATTGTTGCATGTTTGAAATTCGTGAAAGTTTCTACTTATTTCTGTAATTTGTATTCTAGTATTCTTCGGATTTTTATGGAGCAAGCGTTTCTTTATTGCTTTTTGCCTTTTCATAACCCGCATCTGCGTGCCGATAAATTCCCATTGCTGGGTCGTTGAATAACACGCGGCGCAGACATTCATCCGCCCGATCAGTGCCATCTGCCACAACCACCATGCCCGCGTGTTGCGAGTAACCGATGCCAACACCACCACCGTGATGAAATGAAACCCACGTAGCTCCACCGCTCGTGTTAGCCATTAAATTCAGTAATGGCCAGTCGGAAACGGCATCCGAGCCGTCCAACATACCTTCGGTTTCCCGATTAGGTGAAGCTACCGAACCACAATCGAGGTGATCGCGCCCAATTACAATCGGTGCTTTTACTTTTCCATCTCTTACGAGCTGATTGAAGAGCAATCCTGCCTTTTCACGTTCGCCCATTCCGAGCCAACAAATCCGACTTGGCAAGCCTTGAAAAGCCACTTTTTCCTGTGCTTCATTCAGCCATTTGATTAGGTGGGTATTTTCGGGGAATAATTCCATCAACGCCCGATCGGTCGTATAAATGTCTTCCGGATCGCCCGAAAGTGCTGCCCAACGAAACGGACCCTGACCGTCGCAGAAAAGTGGACGTATAAATTTTGGTACAAATCCCTCGTAATCAAAGGCGTTTAGTTCGCCACCCTGTCGGGCAAATTCTCTGAGGTTGTTTCCGTAATCAAAAGTAATAGCTCCTCTTTTTTGCATTTCGAGCATAAAACCAACGTGGCGAGCCATGCTTTTCAGTGAGCGGGTTTTATATTCTTCGGGATTTGATTTCCGTAATTTTAGTGCTTCTTCTAACGATAATCCATTGGGAACATATCCATGAAGCGGATCATGTGCCGAAGTCTGATCGGTCACAATATCTGGTATTAAATTATTTTTCAGCAGTTTATCGAGTGTATCGCCAATATCTCCAACCAATCCGATGGAAATCGGTTTTCCTGTTTCTTTCGCTACGTTCAACCAATTTATTGCCTCCTCGTAGCTGTAAGTCATTTTATCCAGATAGCGAGTGTTTAGTCGTTTTTTTATCCGTTCGGGATCAATATCAACTCCTAGATAACTCGCGCCGGCCATGGTTGCGGCCAATGGTTGTGCACCGCTCATCCCTCCAATTCCACCTGAAACTATCCATTTATGTGTCAGATCTCCCTTGAAATATTTCCGTCCACATTCGGCAAAAGTTTCGTATGTTCCTTGCAAAATTCCCTGTGAACCAATATAAATCCAGCTTCCGGCAGTCATCTGTCCGTACATCATCAGTCCGCGTGATTTCAGTTCTTCAAAATGCTCCCAAGTAGCCCACGCAGGAACTAAATTGCTATTGGCTATCAATACCCGTGGTGCTTGTGGATGCGAACGGACGATTCCTACCGCTTTACCTGACTGAACCAGCAAAGAATGATTTTCGTCCAATTCCAATAATTGTCGAATGATTTCTTGGACTGCTTCCACGTTTCGGGCAGCCTGTCCTGTGCCACCGTACACAATTAGATTCTCAGGATCTTCGGCTACTTCGCTGTCCAGATTATTAAGCAACATCCGCAGAGGTGCTTCCGTTTGCCAAGATTTTGCATGTAGTTCGCTTCCGTGAGGAGCTTTGTAGTGCGGGTGTGAAGCGTATTTTTCAATAAATTCCGAATATTTCATGATCTTCGTTTTTTAGGTCAATTCTATGTTTTTTGGCAATTTGATTGAGGCATTTGATGATTTCGCCAGATTGCAGCAGTTTGATAGCTTTTTCAATATCATCGGAGAAAATCCGATCTGTATCAGCAAAACTGATATGTTCACGAATTAAATCGTGCATTCCATCTAATAGAAAATTGGACTTCATCGGTTTGCGGAAATCAAATCCCTGTGCGGCGCACATCATTTCAATGCCCAGTATTTTTTCCAGATTTTCAACTATTCGTATACTTTTTCGTACCGCAATCGAGCCCATACTTACATGGTCTTCCTGCCCGAGCGAAGTGGGAATACTATCAGCACTGGCAGGGAAACAGAGCGTTTTGTTCTCACTCGCAAGAGCCGCTGTGCTGTACTGTAAAATCATAAAACCGGAATTTAGTCCAGTGTGTTCCATCAACAGTTTTGGAAGTCCAGGAACGCTTTCCATCATGGAGAGATACACACGCCGGTCAGAAATATTACCCAACTCGGAAGCTGCCAGTCCGGCATAATCGATGGGCAAAGCGATGGGTTCGCCGTGGAAATGTCCTCCACTGATGGTTTTTTCTTCCGAAAAAATAATGGGATTATCGGTTACTGAATTTATTTCGATGGAAATAGTCTCTTTCAAGTGAAGCCAAGCATTGCGCGAAGCACCATGAACCTGCGGAATGCATCGAAGCGAATATGGATCCTGCACTCGGTTGCATTTTTTGTGTGATTTTACAATCTGAGAATGAGCCAATAGATTTCGCATCCGCGCAGCCACATACACACTACCTGCATAAGGTCGAAGACTGTGTAATTCCTCATCAAAAGGTTTGGTAGAGCCCATCATTGCTTCGAGGTTCATTGCTGCAATTATATCGGCATGATCGAGACAATTTTGGAATTTTTCGAGCAAAATTAGTGCATGTGCAGCCATAAACTGCGTACCATTAATCAATGCTAATCCTTCTTTCGGTCCGAGTTCTACCGGTTTCATTCCTAACTTTCTTAACAGTTCTTCTGCCGAAACTTTTTCATTGTTATGCCACACTTTTCCCATACCAATAAGTGGTAGAAACAGATGTGAAAGTGGTGCCAAATCACCCGAAGCACCCACAGAACCCTGTTCGGGCACAAGCGGAATAATATCGTTTTCGATATGCCACAAAATCCGTTCAATTGTTTCTACGGCAATTCCAGAATACCCTTTGCAGAGTGCGTGAAGTTTCAGTATCAACATCAGTTTGGCGATTTCCTTGTCAATCGGATTGCCAACACCTACGCTGTGGCTCATTAGCAGATTGTATTGAAGCTTTTTAGTGTCTTCTTTGCTGATTATGGAAGTACAAAGCGGACCGAATCCAGTATTGATACCATAAACTCTTTTTTGTTTGCTAACTATGTTCTGTACCACATCGCGGTTGGCCTGCACGAGTGAAATAGTTTTAGGAGTGAGTATGCCTTTGATTTCGTTGCGGGCAAGTTGGAGTGCTATGCCAATGGTCAAAAAGTCTTCACCGAAGTGAAAGATGTTGGTTTTGTGTTTTTTCATTCGTGATTGATTAAAATGGAATATTAATCCTATTTTTATGCAAATGTAGCGAAAAAATAATGGTATTTCTAAAATAAATACTGTTATTTTTTTTGATAAATTTACTTCTTTTGTCAATTCTCTTTTCTTTTTATTCGGGAAGTCACATTTTTCACATTGTACACGACTCACAGCAGCACTTCGAGTAAGTTTAAAATCTGAAAATAGCACATTCTACTTCGCTGTCATCAGATTTTCTATTTTTCAGCGTTAGGAAGATTTTCTTAAACCAAGAAATAACAGCTTTTTATTTCAAAACTAATATTTGTTTTGTCTTTTTATCTGATTACCAACTTATTCACTTAAATAATACTCCTATCTACTGAAATGGTTTTATCTTCGTTACAAATCCCTCTACATTTGCAGCATAATATTAATTAAAAAAGATAAGCTTATGAAAACGAAAAAAATTATTTATTCTATGGTACTGATTACAGGTTTTACATTTAGTTCCTGTGCAGCTAACGAAACCGCCACCGATGAAAGTCTTGTTACCGAATCGGTATTGAATGTGATTGCTGCTGACAATGCAGTACTTCAAGCAATTAATTGCCCAACACCTACAACTGGAGTGTTAACTGAGGAGGAAAAATCAGGATTATTACTTATGCGTGAGGAGGAAAAATTGGCACATGATGTATATGTCTATTTTTATAAAAAATACAATCATCGTGTTTTTACCAATATCTCAAAAAGTGAAACGCAACACACAGAAGCTGTATTACGCTTGATTAAACTGTATGGCTTAACCGATCCAACAAACATACAAGCGGGGATTTTTAGCAATGAAGCTATACAGTTGTTGTACAACAATTTAATTGCACAGGGAAGTTCACTTAATGAAGCACTCGCTACTGGAGCTTATATTGAGGAGTATGATATTAAAGATTTACAGGGCTTATTGGCTGAAACTGAAAACTCAAATGTAAAAAGAGTTTATACCAACTTATTAAGAGGTTCAACCAATCATCTTAAGGCTTTTACAGGTGTTTTGAAAGTGTACGGAATAAGCTATGTGCCTAAAATTCTGAGTCAGAGTGAGTACAATGCACTGATTTCAAAGTAAGTTTTTTAGTTTCTTTACTCGGGGCGCGACTTTGAGTCGCACTCCGAGTAGATTATAGAGCTTATTATTTCGCCTATCTTTCTTTTTGTTTACGCTCCAGTGGTAATATGCCTCCAGCCATTTCGCCAATAATATTGACCAACTCACTGCCAGTAGGTATCACTATTTTAGCATTCGTTGCTAGTGAAGTTTCCACGGTCTGAAGTTTTCTCAATAACTGGGCATTACCGATAAAGTATTTATCTGCAGCTTCATTTACCAACCGAATGGCTTCCGCTTCTCCTTCGGCATGTAATATCTTCGATTGTTTGTAACCCTCAGCTTCTTTTATCTTGGCACGTTTTATACCATCGGCAACTGTTTCGGCGGCTGTGGCAGAATCGATAGCTGCAATTTTCTCATTTTCGGCCTTTACAACTTTGTTCATCGTTTCCTGAACATCTTTGGGAGGGTCAATTTCTTTCAGTTCGGTTCGCACTATTTCAATACCCCAACTCGATGTTTCATTGTGAAGCGTGTTATATAATTCCGCATTGATTTTTCCACGTTCGCTGTTAGCCGATTTAAGCGTCAAAGTACCAATAATGTTCCTCAATGTGGTTCGTGCGAGGTTCACAATCTGCAATTGAAAATTATTGACATTATAAATGGCACCTTTTACGCTGTCTTCATCCCCTTTTACTCGGAAGTAAACCTGAGCATCTACTCTTGCATTCAAATTATCGTTGGTAATAATTTCCTGCGGTTCGGCATTAACCATTTGCTCGGTTATGTTTACAATATATATCCTCTCGATTATCGGTATAATCCAGTGGAAACCAGAATTTGCAAATTTATGATATTTTCCCAGTCTTTCAATTAAACCACGCTGAGTAGGCCTTACAATCCTGACTCCAATAAAAAACACTAAAACAGCAAAGCCGATTAAAAACAAATAGACCATAATAATTTCCTTTCTTTTTTAGATGAATAATAGCAATATAAATATGTGAATAAAATCAGGTAAAATTACATATTATATTTTGATATTATCGAGAAATCTCAAAATAATACTTCCTTTATACTTCTAATCGGGGTACGACTCTGAGTTACACTCCGAGTAAAAGATTAATTGATAGTATAAAAAACCTTAAATAATTATCTGATTTGAATCATTAATACGAAAGATTCGTAGATTTGCGAAGATTTCGTAATGAAATGAATACACTAACATTATTCTATAAAAAATAAAATTAATATGGAGAAACTAACCCACCAAGAAGAAGAGATCTTATTGATAATTTTTCATCAGGAACACGGATTTATCAAGGATTTTATCGAGAAAATGGACGAGCCACGTCCTCCTTATACTACCGTGGCATCGATAGTGAAAAATCTGGAACGCAAAGGTTTTGTAAAGGCAACGCGTTATGGCAATACTTACGAATATACGCCCACGATGGAAGAAAGCGAATTTAAAGCGAAATTCATGTCAGGCGTTGTGAAAAATTATTTTGAAAATTCGTACAAGGAAATGGTAAGTTTTTTTGTGGAGAAACAAAAAATTTCGGCTGAGGAATTACAGGAAATCATAAAACTAATTGAGAAAAAATGAATCCAACACTCATCTATTTGTTCAAAGTGAACATTGCAATAGCTTTGTTCTACATGTTTTACCGCTTGTTTTTTGCTAACGATACTTTGTGGAAAGCCCGACGGTTTTATCTGATTTTTTCTGTCCTTATTTCGTTCGCATATCCTTTATTTTCTATCGAATATTGGTTGCAAGGGCAGAAGCAGGTTCAAGAACTTGTGATGACTTACGCACAATTGCCCGAATTTACAATAAATGCAGATAAAGGATTTTCGCTGCTCTCAGTAGGTTTTTTATTCACAGCTGTTTACCTGACTGTAAGTTCTGTCTTGCTCGTTCGGTTACTTTTACAACTGATTTCAATATTGAAAATAAAAAGGTCTGGTGTTTTTGAGACTATGCAGAACACGATGGTGATGACAATTAATAAAGAAATTGCTCCGTTCTCATTTTTCGGAACTATATATATCAATCCCGCCTTGCACAACGAAGAAGAAACCCGACAAATACTATTGCACGAACTCACCCATGTGCATCAATGGCATAGTATGGATGTGATAATAAGTGAATTGCTTTGTATTGCATTCTGGATAAATCCGGCTACGTGGTTGCTAAAACGTGAAATTCGTCAGAATCTTGAATTCCTTGCCGACAATAAAGTGATTAATTCAGGTTTCGACTCCAAAAGTTATCAGTATCATTTATTACAGCTCTCGTATCAAACGCCTGAGTTTAGGCTTACCAATAAATTTAATGTTTTACCTCTCAAAAAACGTATTATTATGATGAATCAAAAAAAATCAAGTAAATCGACAGTGTTGAAATACCTGTTGATTGTGCCACTAACTTTTTCGCTTATAGTGGTCAGTAATGCTGAAACGCTTGTAACGAAAGCCAAAAGTTTATTAAGCAATGAAAGTGTAACAGTTAATAGTCATCCTGTAAAGGCCAAAACGGAATCCGAACCATTGGTGGCAAAAACCAAAAGTACATTAAACAATGAAAGTGTAACAGCCACCAATCAATCAGTAACACAAACAGAACCGCAGAAATTGAGTGAATTAACTGTCGTTGGTTATGCACCAAGTCAAGAAAATGCAACTCCAATCAAAGAAAAGGCTACTACTGCAAAAGATGAGGATAATTCGATTTTTATCGTTGTCGAACAAATGCCAAAATTTCCCGGTGGCGATCAAGCGATGTTTAAATTTCTCTCCGATAATATAAAATATCCTGTCAAAGCACAAGTAAAAGGAACTCAGGGGCGTGTGATTTGTCAGTTCGTGATTGACATCGATGGTGTAATTCAAGATGTGACTGTGGTTAGATCTGTCGATCCCGATCTTGATGCAGAAGCCGTTAGAGTAATTAAATCAATGCCTAAATGGACGCCGGGGAAGCAGCGCGGACAAGCTGTTCGTGTGAGATATACCATGCCAGTTAATTTCAAGTTAGGGGGAGAAACTACAAATAATGATAAAAAGCTTACAATAGGAACGGAAGCTTCACCATTGATTGTGTTGGATGGGAAAGAACTTCCTGCCGATTTCAAAATGAATTCAATTGATCCGAACACTATCGAAAAAATTGATGTGATAAAAGATGCTACTGCCACTGAAATGTATGGTGATAAAGGAAAAAATGGAGTGATAATAATTACAAGTAAGAAGTAGAATTGTAGAAATAATTTATTGAATTTTTATTTAGAAGTCGTTGTATGTAAAAGTATTGCGACTTTTTTTGTACTCACTATTGTATTTCAATATATTTATGTGTAAAAAATTTCAGCTTTTCCTTATGTCTTTTCTCAATTTATGAATCATTTCAGCTATCTCTATTAAATTTGTTCGTTAAAGTCGCTTATACAAAAATGAGGTTTTTAATTTCAGATATAAAATTGTTTTAATATCCAACATACTATTGTTTTATATTGAAACATTACATATCTTTGTGACTTCAATGTATATAAATTGACGATTATGAATATATCGCAAAAGCAAATTGGTGAGCGGATTACTAAACTTCGCAAAAAGAAGGGTTTATCGCAGGAGGATTTGGCTGCATGTATCCAAATATCACGATCATCGTTGGCTCAAATTGAGTTAGGAAACAGAAGTGTTAATGTTATTGAACTACAACAGTTATCGTTTGTTTTAGAGTTTTCATTGGACGATTTTATGTCAAAGGATTTTTCAAAAATTCAGGAAATTACAGTAGAAGAGGAGAAAAAAGCAGTGGAAGAATTTGAGCGTATTTCTGTACCAACTATGGAAGTCAATAAGTTTAAAAATGTCTTATTGTATATTCTCGAACGCTGTGCGGGTAAGCCAAATGTTGGATTAACAGTGCTTTATAAGCTACTCTACTTCACTGATTTTAACTATTATGAATTATACGAAGAACATTTAACAGGTGCTACGTATCGTAAATTACCTTATGGCCCTGTACCTCAAAATTTGGATACTATCCTCAGCCAGATGATTGAAAATGGTCAGTTACAAAGAATTAAGACAGTTTATTTTGATAAAGCACAAACGCGATATATTCCTTTGATTAGTTCCGATTTAAAGCTATTAAACGGTGCAGAAAAAGAAGTAATCGACAAAGTAATTGAACAGTTTAGTGATTGGTCGGCGGCTGCAATCAGCAACTATTCGCATAAAGATATGCCTTGGTTGGCATCAAAAGACGGCGAAGAAATAAATTATGAATTAGCTTTTTATAGAGAGGCTCCTTTTTCTGTGCGAAACTACGGAGATGAAATTGAAGAACAATGACCTTTGATGAATTAACAGAATTTAAAAAGGACTTGAAAAACCTTTTAAAGAAATACCGTACGCTAAACGAAGATTTAGATGTGGTCAGACAAGTGTTGGAAATAATGCCAGACAATCGTCCACCTTTTAGCTTTCGCATTGATAATTTAGGGCTAAAAACCTGTATAATAAAAGTTAAAAAGATTGCCTGTAAATCATTAAAGGGACGAGGTGTAAATTCTGGGCTAAGATTGATTTATGCTCACTTTCATGAAGAGCAAAAAATAACTTTCATTGAAATATATCATAAAAACGACAAGGAAATCGAAGATAGGGAACGAATAATATTGAATTTCAAGTGATTATAAATGTTCATTTTTCAGTGTATAAACAACATGTCTTGCCCAGAAAGTATTACAGATTAAACTCCTGCGAAAGAAGTTTTGAACTTTATACTCTAAATACTATTGTAATCAATACATTATTGTATAAAAATAGACTTTTTCAACTTAATTCTCCACTTTTGTTGTATCTTTGTGCTTCATTTTTTTGAAAATTAAATTTTTTATGAATAATTCAATAATTGCCCACCGTTATTTATTGCAGTTTGCCATTCGTCCATCGATGCAGCGGACTGCCATTATGGAGTATTTAATGAAACACCGCACTCATCCTACCATCGAGGAAATTTATAATTCATTAAGTCCGAATATGCCTACTTTGTCGAAAACTACCGTGTACAATACGCTCAATATATTTATTGATAGAGGTGCTGTACAACAATTAGTTATTGACGAAAGAAATGCACGTTACGATGTAGACACTTCATCACATGCCCATTTTATATGCAAAAGTTGCGGCAGAGTACACGATATTTTCAATTTGAATCCGCAATTATTTGCAATTCCAGACAACACAGCATTCAAAATACAAACTGTCGAAATATCTTACTCAGGTATTTGCAACGCTTGCAAGGATAGTTGATTTACCTACAGTATTTACTCCAACAAAATTTTAAAAAAGCTAATCCGCAAGAATTAGCTTTTTTTTTATACCTTTGGCACAATTATTTTGAATATTTACCATCAATATTTAGCCAAGATGAAAAAATACATTTTGATAATCAGCTTATTAGTTAGTGCTAGCTTTGTTTTTTCGCAACAAAAAGTTAAAACAGGTTTTGGATTCGGTGCTTTGCCTGCCATTTCCTACGATTCGGATTTGGGTTTTCAGTATGGTGCTTTGGTCAATTTGTATCATTATGGCGACGGATCAAGATTTCCAAAATATGATCATTCGCTTTATATGGAGCTTTCAACCTATACAAAAGGATCTACCATTGCGAGAATTAGATACGATTCGGAAATGCTGATACCGAAAGTTCGCACAACATTCGATGTAGCTTACGTTCCCGATCAGATGTCAGATTTCTTTGGTTTTAATGGCTATCAAAGTATTTATGATAAATTAAACGCCGATGCTCACCGAAATTTCTATAAAAATGAGAAAAATAGCTTTCGTATAAAAGCCGATTTTCAGGGCTATTTTGGTGAATCAAAATTTGGTTGGGTAGCTGGTTATGCCTTTTACAATTTCAAAATGGATACGGTAAACATTACCAAATTAGGATTAAATTCAGTTCCCGGTGGCGATTTGTTTCAAAAATACCAGGATTGGAAATTGATTGACTCAAAAGAGGCTGCTGGTGGAAATATCAATTACTTTAAAGTTGGTCTTAAATATGATACCCGCGATCAATTGGCTTGTCCAACAAAAGGGATTTTTACAGAAGCAGTCATTCAAGCAGCACCAAAATTTCTGAATCAGGATTTTCCACATACAAAAATGGCAGTTATTCATCGCCAGTATTTTACATTGGCAAAAGACTTGTTGTTTGCTTATCGTCTTGATTATCAAATGACCTTAGGGAGCGACAAAGTGCCGTTTTATGCTCAACCTGAAATGATCACCAGCTATTTAATCGCAGCTTCTAATCAAGGTTTAGGGGGGAAAAGTTCAATTCGAGGCGTGTTAAGAAATAGAGTGATTGGAGATGCCGTAGGTTTTGGTAATTTTGAATTCCGGTATAAATTCTTGCGTTTTGAAATGTTCAAACAAAGTTTTTATCTTGGAACAAACGT
>JBBSCW010000056.1:0-13222 GCA_038249855.1 Bacteroidales bacterium | reverse complement strand
CGATACTTGAAGCCCAACGAACGGGGTGTGCGGTAATAACAAGCAATTGCTCTTCAATACCAGAGGTGGCTGGGGATGGTGCATATCTATTGTCCGACATATCTGCCGAAAAAATCTCAGATATAATTGTTGAAACTAAATCAAGAGATTTGTTTTGCAAACAAATTATTGAAAATGGATTCACAAATTCACTTCTTTTTAGCTGGGATAAGTGCTATGAAGAAACTAAGAAAGTATATAAGGAGTTAGAAATCTGATAAATGTGTACGATGAAAATTTCAATAATTACAGTCTCATACAATAGTGGCTCAACTATAGGGCATACTATAGAATCAGTTTTATCACAAACTTATTCTGATATTGAATATATTATAATCGATGGTAAATCCACCGATAATACTGTAGACATTATTAAGGAATATGAACCGAAATTTGGTGGTCGATTGAAGTGGATAAGCCAGACGGACGAAAGTTTGTATGATGGAATGAATAAGGGAATAAAAATGGCTTCGGGCGATATTGTAGGTACACTAAATTCGGATGACTTTTATCATAGAAATGATACTATAGAATTAATAGCAAAAGGCTTTTCGGAAGATGCTAATGTTCAATTAGTTTTTGGAGATATAAGGTTTGTGTCACCTAAAAATATTAAGAAGACAGTACGATACTATAGCTCTGAAAATTTTAGTCCTAAGAGATTTCGTTTTGGTTTTATGCCCCCACATCCTACTTTTTTTACTTATAAATATAATTTTGAAAAAATTGGATATTATAATATCGACTATAAAATTGCAGCAGATTATGAACTACTAATTCGTTTTTTGTATACAAACAAGCTGAATTATAAGTATTTGGATTTTGACTTTTTGAAAATGAGAACTGGTGGTGCTAGTACTGGTTCTTTAAAAATAAAGTATGTTATAAACAAGGAAATTGTTCGTGCTTGTAGAGAAAATGGTATTTATACAAACATGCCTATTTTGCTACTAAAATATTTTGTTAAAGTTTGGGAATTAATATTGTTAAAAGAATGAATATTCTTATTACAGGTGTACATGGTTTTATAGGGCTCAACTTGGTGGAAGTAATTAGTTTAAATCATAATTGTTGACGATTTGAATATAGTTTTGTCTAATAAAAAATGAGAAAATAAGCTGGTAATGTTAAGCATCGAAGAAAATATAAAGCAACTTATCGCTCGTGGTGAAGGTATAAATGTTGAATTTAAGGCGTCGTATGATTTTTTATCACGTTCGGTTTTTGAAACAATATGTGCTTTTATGAATTGTAAAGGCGGACATATTTTATTGGGTGTTTCTGATACAGGCTTAATAGAGGGCATAAAGGCTG
The DNA here is from genome assembly GCA_038249855.1 of Bacteroidales bacterium. Taxonomy (GTDB): domain Bacteria; phylum Bacteroidota; class Bacteroidia; order Bacteroidales; family Paludibacteraceae; genus Paludibacter. The sequence continues at coordinate 11,869 of JBBSCW010000056.1, read as the reverse complement.
AATCAATTTCATCACAACTTGATATTTTGGCAAGGGATATGAATAATCCACAGCTGATATCCCCAACATTTTTTGTTTCGACCGAACTTGTTGTTATTGACAACAACAAGAAGATTATCTATCTTTATGTCCCTGAAAGTTCGCAAGTGCATTCTTATAAAAGTGTTATTTTCGATAGAAATCAAGATGGAGATTTTAAACTTACAAATCAACAATTACTTACAAATTTGTATGTGCGTAAACAAGCAGGCTATTCTGAAAATAAAGTCTTTCCATTCCTTGTGATGGATGATTTTGAGGCCGATAAGTTTGATTTGGTTCGTAATTTAGTGAAATTAACTCGGTCGGATCATCCATGGTTGAATATGACTGATGAAGAGATATTACGTTCTGCACGTTTGTTTTTGAAAGATGCGCATACAGGAAAAACTGGTTATACTTTGGCAGCAGCCTTATTGTTTGGCAAGGAAAATACTTTAGCCTCGGTTTTACCACATTATAAAACTGATGCATTATGCCGAAAAGTAGATGTGGAAAGATATGATGATTGTGATGATATTCGATGCAATTTACTAGGAGCTTATCCTCGCTTATTGGCATTTATCAGAAAGCATTTACCAGATAGGTTTTATTTGGATGGGAATCAACGCATCAGCATTAGAGAATCAATATTTCGTGAAATGATAGCCAATTTGTTAGTTCACAGAGAATTTTCAAATCCATATCCAGCAACACTTACAATATTCGTAAATACTGTTGAGACTGAAAATTGGAATAAGCCTTACACAATAGAACCTATTTTGCCTGAGAATTTAAGACCTCATCCGAAGAATCCAACTATTGCTCATTTTTTTAAGCAATTGGGTTGGGTAGAAGAGCTTGGTTCAGGTGTTCGCAATATGTATAAATATTGTCCGATGTATGTGAAAAATTCTTTGCCTTTGATTGTTGATGGTGATATTTTTAAACTTAATATTAAGTACGAACTCGATAACGACATAGAGTTAGGGCAAGAGTTAGGGCAAGAGTTAGGGCAGGAGTTAGGGCAAGAGTTAAAAAGAGAGTTAACGGAAGCAACACTTTATTCACATATTCTAGGAAACTTAAAGAATAAGCCACTCTCTCGAAGTGAATTAGTTTCAATTATCGGACAGGTAAAAGCTTCGGGCTATCTTAATCGCACTATAACTAAATTACTTAAAGACCGATTAATTGAGAATACAATTCCTGATGTACCAAATCATCCTGCTCAACAATACAAAATTACAGGGAGGGGAAGCGATTTTGTCCAACTAATTTTAAAGAACGAATGAACATACTTATCACAGGCATACATGGTTTTGTTGGTAACAACTTGGTTACAGCATTGCAAGCTAAGCATACTATATATGGTTTGGATATCATTGCGCCCGATAAGGAAGGTGTAATAAAAACCTTCTCGTGGTCTGAATTAGATTCGATGCCAACAGTAGATGTAATCATCCATTTAGCTGGTAAAGCTCACGTTACGAAAAAGAAATCTGACGAAAAAGTTTATTTTGATGTAAATGTTGGTTTGACTCAAATTATATATAGTTGGTATTTAAGCTCTAAAGCTTCAAAATTTATATTCTTTAGCTCGGTGAAATCAGCAGCTGATAAAGTGGTTGGCGATATCTTGACAGAAGAGGTAATTCCATCACCAGTTGGCCCATACGGTGAGAGTAAAATAGCTGCAGAAAAATATTTGTTGAGTCAAGAGCCAAGATTCAAGAGTCAAGACAAAAAGACTTATATTTTACGTCCGTGTATGATTCATGGTCCTGGTAATAAGGGAAATATGAATTTATTATTCAATCTAGTGAAGAATGGAATACCTTATCCTTTGGGGGCTTTTGAAAACCATCGCTCATTTATGTCCATTGATAATTTAAGTTTTATTATTGAGCAACTGATTGAGAAAAATATTGATAGCGGAATATATAATGTAGGAGATGATGAAACATTTTCAACGAATGAGCTAATAACTTTGATAGCAGATACAATAAATAAACCAAGTAGAATTTGGAATTGGGATCCAGGTCTGATTCGTATTTTTGCAAAAATAGGAACCAAACTGCATTTACCTTTAAATGAGGATAGACTACAAAAACTCACTGAAAACTTTGTAGTTTCAAATAGTAAATTAAAAAGTGCATTGGGTATAGAAAATATGCCTGTAAAAACAAAGGACGGATTCGTTAAAACGATTAAAAGCTTTCGGAAATTATGACCTATATCTTTATTTTTATTCTCCTTTTAGTAGTCGAATTAGCTTATTTCAGAATAGCAGATAAGTATAATGTAATCGATAAGCCGAACGAACGTAGCTCGCATTCCAATGTAACATTGCGGGGTGGGGGAGTAGTATTTTATTTTGGAGTACTGATATATTTTGTGTTGAGCAAGTTCCAATATCCTTGGTTTTTTATTGGTCTCTCCTTAATTTCTGTTATTAGTTTAGCCGATGATATTAAACATCAATCACCTAAATTGAGACTATTAGTACAATTTTCTGCCTTGTTTTTATCATTTATTCAGTGGCAAATCTTAGATTATCCTTGGTATATCAGTATTATTGCACTCGTTTTATTTGCAGGCATTCTAAATGCTTATAATTTTATGGATGGTATAAATGGAATTACTGGAGGGTACAGCACAGCCGTAATAGCTTCGTTTTGGTATATTAATACCTATGTTTTAGAGTTTGTTGATAATAAATTGATATACATTGTGTTATTATCACTCCTGGTATTCAATATCTTTAATTTCAGGAAAAATGCAAAATGTTTTGCAGGCGATATAGGTGCAATTTCTATAGGATTTATTGTTGTCTTTTTATTGGGAATGTTGATTACCAAGAGTCAGGATTTCAGCTATATTGCCTTGTTGATGGTGTATGGAGTGGATTCAGTCTTGACTATTATTCATAGATTGATATTGAAAGAAAATATTACCGAGCCTCATCGGAAGCATTTATATCAACTTTTGGCCAACGAACTAAAGAATTCGCAATTACTTGTCTCATTGTCTTATGCCTTATTGCAAATTGTCATTTTCGCTGGATTAATATGCTTTAAGCAATATAGTGTTTTCTATATTATTGTAGTTTCGATTATTCTATCTGCTATTTATATTGTGCTTAAGCGAAAATATTTTCATTTACATCAATGAGAATCTGGGTTAAATTTCTCCTAAAATAGAGTTATATATGAAAATAATTGATGATGAAGTGTTAGACAAATTGTCTGAAAGTGCTAAACAGAGTCCAAGATTAAGAATGAATCTAAATTTGCATGATTCATTAGAAGATAAAGTCCAACGACCTTTGAATGCATTAGAACCTGGCACTATTCTACCTATTCACAGACATTTACGTACCGATGAAACATATTTGCTGATACGTGGTCACTTGAAAGTTTTGATTTACAACAACCTGAAAGTTCTAATTGATGAGGTTGAATTGAGAAATACAGCAGGAAAATATGGAGCCAGTATTCCCGCTGGTACTTGGCATACCGTAGAAGTACTGGAATCGGGAACTGTGATTCTCGAAATAAAGGAAGGTCCTTATGCTCCACTAAGTCCCGATGATATGCTTTAGTTCTTTAATTTTTCCTTTCGACTATTAATTAGAAATTCTTTCCATTCAAGTATTTGTCCAATAGATTATTAGCTGCAATAAAAGAGCTTACTTGGTTTGACAAAACTTTTTGTTCACTTTCAATCAGTAACTTCTGAATTTCTGAATTTCCATAGAAATTATTTTTCAAAGCTTCGTTTATTGTTTCGTACATCCAGTATTTCGATTGAGAATTTCTTTTCAGTTCAAAGTATTGATTGTTTTTGACGAAATCCATACAGTTCACCACCATTTGCCAAACCTCCAAAATTCCAGTATTTTCAGTGGCTGAGCAGGTGATTACATCGGGTGTCCAACCTGAATCTGGTGCTGGGAACAAGTGAAGTGCATTTTTAAATTGCACCTTAGCAATATTGGCTTTGTCAACGTTTGACCCATCACATTTATTGATAGCAATACCATCGGCCATTTCCATGATGCCTCGCTTAATTCCTTGTAATTCATCACCTGTTCCTGCTAATTGAATCAATAGAAAAAAGTCAACCATTGAGTGTACGGCAATTTCTGACTGTCCGACGCCGACAGTTTCCACAAAGATTGTATCAAATCCGGCCGCCTCACACAATACTATACTTTCGCGCGTTTTGCGAGCTACACCACCCAGTGAGCCTGCTGAAGGCGAAGGCCGTATAAAAGCATTCTTTGCTACTGAAAGCTCTTCCATGCGTGTTTTATCGCCCAAAATACTTCCTTTAGTCCGCTCGCTGCTTGGGTCAATGGCCAATACAGCTAATTTGTGTCCTTCCCGCACCAAATTCATTCCTAATGCTTCTATAAAGGTGCTTTTGCCTGCTCCTGGTACTCCGGTTATGCCTAAGCGAATTGAATTGCCAGCATGAGGTAAACATTTTTCAATAACTTCTTGTGCCATGGCATGATGGTCTGGCAGTGAACTCTCAATTAAAGTTACGGCTTGACTGAGTATAGTAATATCGCCTTTCAGAATACCTTCTACATAATCCGATGAACTGAAATTGCGCCGTTTTCGTTTCGATCTTGGGTAAGGGTTAATTACAGGAGCATCTTTAACGCCTTCGTTCACTGATATGCCTTTGTAGGCTTTATCGTTTTCAGGATGATGATTTTTGAAATGCACGGTAATGTTGGTTTTTGGGGATATTTTGTTTCTATTGAAAAAATTTGAGCCGAAATATAAAAATCACGGCTCAATATAATTAGTGAGAAAAAAAATTTTATTTCACAATTTTCCAATTTAAAGCGATAATAATAAATGAATTATCGGGGTCATTGGATTGAATAGTTATTGTTTTTTTATAGTCACCCTCGGCTAAGGTTTTGCTATTTAGGTCAATAATGATGTAAGCTGATTTTCCACTTGCAATTGACATTTTAGCATGGTGTATCAACAATTCAGGGTTATTATTGATAGTTCTTCTAATTTCTAAAGGATTTACGCCGTTGTTAGAAATTTTAAGTTTTGCAACTTTTTTTGAACCAACTTTTAATGTACCAAAATCAATTATTCGTGTAGTTGTTGCTAATATCGGCGATTTACGTTTTTGATCCTGTGTTAAACTGCTGAAATCCTCCACAATATTTGAAAATACTCGTAACTGAAATTCATCAGAGATCTTGCGTTGATTATTGATATTGACGTAAACTTCGTCGTTGATAGGTCCCCACTGATTACAGTTTTTACTATCAAACGTGAAGATCATTGTTCCTTCTTCATCAGGTCTCAAAGTAGAAGGTTGAACGGAAACTTTAATATGCGAAGGCAGATTGTCAATGACAGGTTTAATGACATTTTTACCTGAGTTTAGAATCTGAATTACTTTATTCATGGTTTTTCCCTTCTCAATATTATTCATTTGAATAATTTTAGTACTTAATCTTAAATCTCCCATAACAACAGGAAAATTATTGTCGACACTCGATTTTTGAACAACATCGCCTTTAATTAATAGTCCAACTTGCTCTTCGGAGGCATTGCTGAAAACTGTTATTGACTTCACAAATGCACCTGGTCGACCTACCGGATTATACGAAACTAAAATATCTCCACTTTTTCCTGGCTCTATTGGTTCTTTAGTCCAAGTAGGCGTAGTGCAGCCACACGAAGCTTGAACTCTCGAAACTACCAAGGGTGAATTCCCTTTATTAGTGAAAGTAAAAGTATAATCTGCTTTGCCATCTTGTTCGTATATCTTACCAAAATCATAGGATTTAGTCTCAAAATTGATGACTGGTTTTTGTGAAAATGCACAAAGGTTTACAATTAAACCAAGCAGCAAAAGGTTTATCTTCTTCATATCTAAAAATTTATAAATTAGTTGTTTGTAATACATTAGTATTTTGAAATGCAAAAATATGAAAAATGTATTGGAATATATCATTATATTTCGAAATAATGAAGTATTTTACCAGTAATTTGCTAAGTTTAAAACTCATGCGCCAATATAAACATTAGTTAACAGCTTGTGGCGAATATCATGTTGGTAAATTGTAAAAACATTTATTATTACCGTATTTGAATTGAAATTCGTTCATTGACGGCCTTTGTAGGTTTGGAATTGAAGTAGTGAATGAGGTTAGTTGGAATTCGGAATGAAGTTATTACTTATTTAGAAATTATTAGTGTTGGCAATTTGCTGTATGCTAATAACTGGGTCAAGCAAACTTAATTCAATTAAATATAGCAAAAAAGAGGCAACATCCATAATGGTGCTGCCTCAATTCTAATTATTTTTTCCTGTTACGAGAACTTTTCAATTTCTTCTTGCAGGTTAATTTCATTACCCTTTTTATCATAAAATTTGTACTGTAGAAATCCGAGTTTCTGAGATGCCATTACTTTGCAGCCCGTACCGAATTTCATTTTCCATTGTAATTTCAACGATATGATTCCTTTAGAGATAAAGGCGTCGACATATGGATGAAGATGTAATATGAAATCATTGACCTTCATTTTGTTTACCAAAAAATCAATTTTACTTTCCAATTGGTCGGTAAATAAGATAGATGGTTTGGTGTGTCCTGTACCAAAACAAGTGGGACAAGTCTCTTCAATGTCAATGTGTGTAACCGGACGAACTCTTTGTCTGGTCATTTGCATAAGCCCGAATTTGCTGAGTGGTAGAATATTGTGTTTTGCTCTATCATCTGACATTCCTTCGCGCATCCTATCGAACAGCTTTTGTCTGTTATCGGTATCGTGCATGTCAATAAAGTCAACCACGATTATTCCACCCATATCGCGTAATCGGAGTTGGCGTGCAATTTCGTCGGCAGCTGCCATGTTTACATCTAATGCATTTGCTTCTTGTCCGTTGCCAGCTTTGGAGCGATTTCCGCTATTCACATCTATCACGTGCAATGCTTCGGTGTGTTCAATAATAAGATAAGCACCACTTTTAAACGAAACAGTTTTTCCAAAAGCGGATTTTATCTGTTTACTGATACCGAAACTGTCAAAAATTGGAGCTTCATCCTTGTAAAGTTTTACAATGTCCTTCCGTTCTGGAGCTATCAGTTCCACATAATCACGTACTTCGGTAAATATAGCCGGATCGTTGATATGAATGTGTTTGAAATTGGTGTTGAATAAATCTCTAATTATTCCCACCGTGCGACCTAATTCTTCTAAAATGAGTGATACTCCTTTTGACTGTTGGACTTTAATTACTGCTTCTTCCCAGCGTTTAACTAAAATTTTGAGTTCATTATCGAGCTCGGCTCCTTTCTTTTCTTCGGCTACTGTTCGTACTATTACTCCAAATCCTTTGGGTTTAATACTTTGAATCAGTTGCTTCAGTCTTTGGCGTTCTTCTTCTGTTTTAATCTTTTGCGATACCGATACTTTATCGGCAAATGGCATCAGAACTAGAAAGCGCCCAGCAATTGATATTTCAGCAGTCAATCGTGGTCCTTTTGTCGAAATAGGCTCTTTGGCTACTTGTACCAAAATGTCCTGTCCCGTTTTAAGAATGTCAATGATTGAACCGCTTTTTTCAATTTCCGGCTGTAATTTAATTTTTTGAATGGCAGGTACCTTTTTACGGTCGCTTAGTATCTGCGTAGTAAATTGATAAAGAGTGTTGAAATTTGAACCTAAATCAAGATAGTGTAGAAAAGCGTCTTTTTCGTAACCCACATCTACAAAGGCTGCGTTTAAACCGGGCATTATTTTTTTTACCCTTCCCAAATAGATATTACCTACCGCAAATTGTTCTTCGCGTCCTTCTTGGTGTAATTCTACTAGGTGTTTGTTCTCGAGCAGCGCAATAGATATTTCGGATGGTTGTACATCCACTACTAATTCGCTATTCACTTTTTTCGATTTTTGGATTGTTTTTATTTTAATGAAAAAACAAACTTAAAAGCCAAGATACAGCTTATAAGTTTGTTTTCTTGGACTTTAAAAAAGATTAAAGACCTTTAAAGACTATTTCTTCTTATGTCTATTTTTTCTAAGTCTTTTTTTACGTTTGTGCGTTGACATTTTATGTCGTTTTCTTTTTTTACCGCTTGGCATTTTTTATCTATTTTATTGTATTAAAAAAAAATTATTTAACAACACTAACAAATGTTTTTGCAGGCTTGAACGATGGAATGTTGTGAGCTGGAATAATAATTGTAGTGTTCTTTGAAATGTTACGAGCAGTTTTTTCAGCACGTTGTTTAACAACAAAGCTTCCGAAACCACGTAAATATACATTTTCGTTTTTAGCAAGAGAGTCTTTTACGCTTTCCATAAAAGCTTCTACAGTTGTCAATACAGTTGCTTTGTCAATCCCTGTACTTTTAGCAATCTCATTTACGATATCTGCTTTAGTCATTTTTGTAAATTTTAATGAGTTAATAATTATTTATGTTTGTACTTTCTATTTTTTTTCAAACGGACTGCAAATATATTGCTTTTATTCTGATTAAAAAACATTTGCGTTACTTTTTTTTTCAAAATATCTATTTTTATATCTTTCTATTTACCTGATTTCTGTAATATTAAGTCAATTTCGTCAATACTGAGATTTCTACCTACAATTACTCCTAACTTATTGACCAAAACAGTAGCAGGAATTGAACTTACTGCATATAGTTTGGCACCTCTACTTTTCCAGCCCTGTAAGTCGGAAATATGAACCCAATTCAGTTCTTTCTCTTTTACCATATTTTTCCAGGCTTGTTCGTCATCGTCGAGCGATACTCCAAGAATTTCAAATTTTTCACCGTGGTGTTTTTCGTAAAGTGCTTTTAATTCAGGCAATGACTGTATACAAGGTCCGCACCACGATGCCCAGAAATCGATTAATACAAAGTCAGTTTTACCTACCAAGTCAGACAATGACAGACTGTCGCCAGTAATTGATGGAAGTTTTATGTCGCTGTATACTTGGCCTTTGGTTGTTTTCTTCTCTATGTTAATTCCAGAGATTATCTCTGAAATTCGGTTCCCTTTTTTTGTTTCATCATTCATCAGTTTACTAACTTTTTCTTTCTCGTCTATGCTCATGGCATAAAATGTTGAACTGAAAATATGAGTGCCGACAACAGTATTAATATTGTTGATAGAATAAAGAATGTCGTTCTCAATATCTATTTTATTCAAACTATCCATTTTTTGTTCTAAGGCTTTTTTCGCATCCACAGTCAATTGTTCAGAATAATCACTTTTGTAAATCTGTTGAGATTTTTGCTGAAGTTCAGCTTTTTCATCGTTATATTTTTGTAAAATATCATTTTGTTTTGTTCCGCTAATTCTAAACTCATTGCTGTCTAGTTTTATTATAATATTTGCATTTTCGAGAACAAAAGCTTGACGAATCTTCTCATTATTAGGTAATTCACAAAAAATAAATACAACACGTGAACTGTCACAGACCCCTTCAAAACTGAATTTATTATCCTTTATTTCTATGCTGTCAATCGTAATCCATTCGCGATTAATTCGTTCTTTCAGTAGAATTTTTTTGCCATTTAATTCTATATTTTGTACTTCTCCATCGACTTTATATTTTGATGGACTACAATTAATAAATAAAAGTGCTGTAAATAAGTAAATTATGATTTTTTTCATGATTATAAATCAATTATTTTTTTTAAATATTATTGATAATCGCGCTTTTGGTAATACTTTTGCGTACAAAGGTGCGAAAAAAAAATCACATTATAGAATATAAACTTATAAAGAATTCATTGTCATGCAATTATATTCAAAAATACTACAACAATGGTACAACGAAAACAAACGGGATTTGCCTTGGAGGGATGTTAACGATGTTTATAAAATTTGGATTTCTGAAATAATATTACAACAAACCCGTGTTAATCAAGGTCTTGAATACTATCTTCGATTTGTACTTTGTTTCCCTGATGTACAATCTTTGGCTTTAGCATCCGAAGATGAGGTTTTGAAAAACTGGCAAGGATTAGGTTATTACAGCCGAGCTCGGAATTTACATAAAGCCGCTAAACAAGTACTTGAACGTTTTGAAGGAGTTTTTCCAAGCCTACATGCTGAGGTGTTAAGTCTTTCGGGTATTGGTGCTTATACTGCTGCGGCTATTTGTTCAATAGCTTATAATCAACCTTTTGCGGTAGTCGATGGTAATGTTTATCGGGTTTTATCGAGACTTTTTGCTATCGAAACGCCTATCGATTCGGGCGAAGGTATTAAGCAATTTGCTTTATTGGCTCAGAATCTGCTTGATACTTTCAATCCTGGTCAACACAATCAGGCTTTAATGGAATTTGGTGCTTTGCAATGTGTGCCAGTTTCGCCAAATTGCAACATTTGTCCGTTATTATCATTGTGCAAAGCTTATCAAAGCGATTCTCAAAGTCAGTTTCCAGTTAAATCGCAGAAAGTAAAAGTGAAAGAGCGATTTTTCAATTATTTGCTGATTGAATTCAATCAGTCTGTTTTTATCCAAAAAAGAACTGCTAATGATATTTGGCGAAATTTATTTGAGTTTCCACTTATCGAAACAGATAAGCTGTTGATCCAGAATGATTTACTGAATCATCCTCAATTCGGCAACTTATTTGATGGGATTAAAACAGTTGATATACAAAATGTTAGTAAACCATTTAGACATATCCTGACCCATCGTATTATCAATGCTCAGTTTTTTAAAATTACCATTCCCGAAAAAAATCAGGAGCTTAACAATTATTTAGAAATTCCTATCTCCAATATTCATAATTATGCTGTATCCCGACTTATAGAATTGTATTTGGAATCAGAGAATATTTGAAAATCAAATAAAAAATGAGTTAATTAACTAGTAACTAACTCATTTCTTGAAAACGTGTTTGAATTTTTTTATTTGATTGAGAATCGTTGCTTCACTAATTGTTCAAATTCATCATAAGTTTTATATCCCAATTCGGAAGTATACGAAGTTTTGCTATTAACAAAAACAATGGTTGGCATGGCTTCTATTTTGAATAGGCGTGCGAGTTCAGGCTCCTTATCTACATCAATTTTGTAAATAATGAGTTTGCCATTATATTTGTTCTGAATGGCTTGAAGATGAGGCGCTAACTTCTTACATGGCGGACACCAAGTGGCATGAAAATCTAAAATTATAGGTAATTTTCCTATGCGATCAAATGCTTTATTCGTGCTGTAGTTCCAAACTTTTTGTTTGAAAGTAGTTGAAGTTAGATCATCTATTTTAATGTTTTGATCTGCTTGTGCAAAAATATTCACACTTAAAAGTAGTCCAATAAATAATAATTGAATTGTTTTTTTCATTGTTTGTTTTTTATATTGATTGATTTAAATTGTTTCTTAATTATCATTGATATTTTAGTCCTATTCTTCCAATCCGTATTTGGGCATTTTCTTTTTCTTGTTTTAAATACTTCACTTCTTTTTGAAGAATCCATAAATTATAACTTGCCGCAATCGCTTTTTTGTCTAATTCAGGAATAAAATAAACTATTTTTTGTTTTCCAATTAGTGTAACTTTTAGCCGACTCTTCAAATTGTTGGCTATAAATGAGCTAATTCCATTGGCGCTCTCGTTTTTAAAAGTCAAGCTTTCCCAATACATTCCCTCGTTAGTAAATTGATGAAAACTGCCTTCACCTCTCTGAGTACTATCGGTTTGGACATGCACGTCGTCCATGTCAATTCTTATGCCGTGATGTTTTATTTTGCTCCCGTACACATTACTTACTAAATATAAATCAGCGTTTTCGTCAACATAACACTTCAAATAGTTTCTGTTAGTGTTTTGT
>JBBSCW010000055.1:0-13237 GCA_038249855.1 Bacteroidales bacterium | reverse complement strand
TTTATGAACGAAAAGCAATTAATATTAGATAAACGCTATATGCGTATGGCACGAATTTGGGCCGAGAATTCCTATTGCGAACGTCGTAAAGTAGGCGCTTTGCTCGTAAAAAACAAAATGATAATTTCTGACGGCTATAATGGCACGCCATCTGGATTCGAAAATAATTGTGAAGATGAAAACAATGTATCCAAACCATACGTTTTACATGCCGAAGCAAATGCCATCAGCAAAATTGCCCGCTCGCACAACAGCAGCGATGGAGCTACTTTGTACGTAACTGCTTCCCCTTGCATCGAATGTTCCAAACTAATCATCCAAGCAGGAATTAAACGCGTAATCTATGGCGAAATGTACCGCATAATGGATGGAGTAGAATTACTACAACGGGCAGGTATAGAGGTGGTTTATCTTGATAAGGAATGAGAGAATTAGGCAAAGGCAAAGAATTTACAATTTTAGGTGAAAGAAAGAAGGCGAGGTTAAAATAAGGCCGAGGTTAAGGCATAATACGTAAAAGAAAAATAAGACGATATACAAATAATTAAATGTCATATACAAAACAAGGGTCTTGCGGTTTTTAACCGCAATTTTACTAAACACTAAACACTAAACTCTTCAAATTTCAAATGCAGTATTTCAATGAACATTTCGATATGTAGGAACACTTAAATATTTCGGGACTCAAATCTGAACACAAAACGCAAAACACTGAACACTAAACACTGAACACTAAACGCTAAACACTAAACGCTGAACACAAAACACAAAACACTGAACGCATATAATTATGAATAAAAAAAATCTTTTTCTGGTATTAATAGTTTTTTTATCGGTAGTAGCAGGGCTATTTTTGGGTAATTTTTTAGCAAGAAATGCAGAATTTCGCAAAAATTCCGGCTTAGGTGGGAGCTTGTTTCGGAACATGAATAATACTAAGATTGATGAGTTACTTTCGTTAATAGAAAATCAATATGTAGATTCGGTTGATGTGAATGAACTTTCGGAAGAAATGATGACCGATCTCATTGCAAAGCTCGATCCACATTCAGTGTATATTCCTGCATCCGATTTGGAAAATGTAAATAGCGAGTTGGAAGGTAGTTTTAGCGGAATTGGCGTACAATTTAATATACAGAATGATACAATTATGGTTGTTTCGGTGATTAGTGGCGGACCGTCCGAAAAAGTTGGATTGCTTGCTGGTGATAGAATTGTACAAGTGAACGATACTGTGTTTGTTGGGAAAAAAGTTAGCAACGAAAAGGTAATGAAAAAGTTACGTGGTCCAGAAAGCTCAAAAGTCAAGCTTGGTGTAAAAAGACGTGGAACTGCCGAAGTGTTGAAATTCTCAGTTACTCGTGGACAAATTCCTGTGAATTCTGTAGACGTTGCCTATATGATTCAACCTAAAACCGGATTTATAAAAGTAAGCAAATTTGCTGCAACAACTTATGCTGAATTTCTAACCGCTATCGCCACTCTTCGCTCGCAAGGAGCCAGCAGTTATATCATTGACCTTCGCGAAAATAGCGGCGGTTTTATGGATCAAGCCATTCAGATGGTAAATGAGTTTTTGCCTGCAAACCAAATGATTGTATATTCGCAAGGTAAAGCTTACAAGAGATTTGAAGCTCTTTCTGATGGTAAAGGAAGTTGTATAAAATTGCCGATTGTAGTGCTGATAGATGAATTTTCAGCATCGGCAAGTGAGATTTTTTCGGGCGCAATTCAGGATAATGATAGAGGAATGATAGTTGGAAGACGCTCGTTTGGTAAAGGATTAGTACAGCAGCAAATAGATTTGATGGATGGATCGGCGGTACGATTAACAGTAGCTCGTTACTATACACCATCGGGAAGAAGCATTCAAAAACCTTACGAAATTGGCAAAGCAAATGATTATGAAAAAGATATTTTAAATAGATATTTGCATGGCGAATTGGACAATAAAGATAGCATACATGTAGCTGATACACTGAAATATAAAACACTTAAAGGTCGCACGGTTTATGGTGGTGGAGGCATTATGCCTGATATTTTTGTGGCTCGCGATACCTCAGAATATACACCTTATTTATCTAAAATTGTAAATAACGGTTATGCTTATCAGTTTGCATTTCAGTACACCGACAAGAATAGGGCAAAACTAAAAAGTATTAAAGGATGGCAGAATATGGACAAGTATTTGGACAGTCAGACTCTTTTGGCGGATTTTGTAGCTTTTGCTGCATCGAAGGGCGTAACTCCAAATCCAAAGCAAATTGCCATTTCTAAAAACTTTATTTTGGTTCAACTGAAAGCATATATTACTCGCAATATTCAAGGTGAAGAAGGTTTCTTCCCAATGTTATATAAGGATGACAAAACAGTGTTGAAAGCACTCGAAGTGTTGAAAAGTAAAAAATAGCCACACCCTAAATCCCCCAGAAAAGGGGGGGACTTTAAGACATTAGATGCTTATATTTAGTATAAACCAAAACCAACAAATTGGACTTTTTCATATTGAATATGCTTCTCTAAGTCTTGTTGATTGAAATTATTTGACATTATTGTTTTTTTACTGATGAATTACCAGACGCATACACTTCCTAACGGACTTCGACTTATATTTAAACCCGACAAATCTGCTGTCACTTATTGTGGAATAGTTATTAATACTGGCTCACGCGATGAATTGGAGCATGAACAAGGCATGGCTCATTTTATTGAGCATATGCTTTTCAAAGGTACTGAGAAGCGACGTTCGGGTCATATTATCAATAGACTTGAACATGTTGGTGGAGAGTTGAACGCATTCACAGGAAAAGAAGAAACAGTGGTTTATGCTACTGTTTTGAATGAATATACTGATCGTGCCATGGAATTGCTAGCCGATATAGTTTTTTATTCTAGCTTTCCTCAAAAAGAAATCGACAAAGAAGTAGTCATTATTATTGATGAAATTTCGTCCTACAACGATAGTCCCTCCGAACTTATTTACGATGATTTTGAGGAATTGATTTTCAAAAATCATTCTTTGGGTCATAATATTTTGGGTAATGCCGAAGTGTTGCGGCAGTTGAAAACAGCAGACGCCAACAACTTTATAAAACACCAATATCGACCTGATGAGATGGTTTTCTTCGTCTTGGGCGACCTCAATTTTAATCAACTTGTAAAAAAAGCGGAGAAATACTTCCAAATTGTTGATACTTATGGCTCTAAGTCTGTGAGAAATATTCCTGAGCAATATCAACCCATGCAACATCATGTGGAACGCAATACGCATCAGGTTCATTTTATGGTTGGGAATAGGGCCTACAATCTTTATCATCCACAACGATTAGGCATGTTTCTGCTCAATAATATTTTGGGTGGTCCAGGCATGAATAGCATGTTGAATTTGTCACTTCGCGAAAAGCATGGTTTGGTTTATAACGTAGAATCGAGTTACCAACCTTTTAGCGATTCTGGAATTTGGAGTGTGTATTTCGGTTGCGACCCTGAAAATGCAAGAAAGTGTGAGCAGTTGGTATACAAACAACTGCGAAAATTGAAAGAGGAAAAACTGTCTGAAAGCATTTTGAAAAAATATAAATTGCAGTTGATGGGTCAAATGGCTATTTCTTCTGAAAACAAAGAAAATCTGGCTTTGAGTTTGGGTAAAAGTTTACTGAGGTACGGTAAAGTGAATGATTTGAAAGTTATTCGTCAAAAAATTGAGGCGATTACTTCCGAAGATTTGCAAATGATTGCTAACGAAATTTTTGATTTTGATCAGTTTACTACTTTAAAGTACACTTAAATTTCAGTTGTAATTTAGCTGTAAAATACATCTTATTATTTTAATGCAAATATTTGAAAATGACAATCGAGGAATATATAAGTGGACATTCAGATACGGAACCTGAGTATTTAGCCAAGATTAATAGGTTGACACATCAAACGCTTATTAATCCACGAATGTTGTCAGGTCATTTACAAGGGCGAGTTTTATCGATGTTTTGTAAGATGATTCAGCCTGTTCGCATACTGGAATTGGGAACTTATGTGGGTTATTCGGCTTTGTGCATGGCGGAATCCTTGCCCAAAAATGGAGTTCTGCATACTGTGGAATGTGATGATGAATTGGAAGATATTATTTTAGAGAATTTTTCTAAAAGTGAGTATGGTTCAAAAATAGTTTTACATATTGGTGATGCCTTAAAGTTGATAAATGAGCTTGATGAGATTTTTGACTTGGTCTTTATTGATGCTGACAAACGTGATTATACGGCTTATTACGAAGCTATTATGCCTAAACTGATACAAGGAGGTTTTATCATTGCCGACAATACTTTGTGGGATGGAAAAGTGATTCGTCCCGTTGAACATAACGATAAACATACCATTGAAATCATGCGGTTTAACGACTTTATAGCAAAAGATGAACGAGTTGAAGAGGTAATGTTGCCACTACGTGATGGGCTTACAATTATACGAAAAAAATAATTTAACATGTATATTTACGAATTAGAATTCAAAGTGCGCGATTATGAGTGCGATTTACAAGGAATTGTGAATAACTCAGTATATCAGAATTATTTAGAGCATACTCGCCATGAGTTTTTGCTCGAAAATGAAGTCAGTTTTGATCAGCTTCATAATCAAGGTGTTGACGCCGTGGTGGCTCGAATTGAGATGGCTTTTAAATCTCCGTTGCGTTCAGGCGATACTTTCGTATGTAAACTGAATGTGCTGAAAGATGGTGTGAAATACGTATTTAATCAGGTGGTATATCGAATCTCTGATAATAAATTATGCCTAAAAGCCAAGGTTGATACAGTAGTGGTGATAAATGGTAAATTAGCTGCTTCTTTGCCTGAATTTGATGCTTTGGTTGCCAAAAGTACTCAAAGTAAAGAATGAAATTCTCGGAAAGTGTAAAATAAAAGTAAACTATTTGTAGTCTGACGTGTTCAAATGTTTGTAGAAACAGTATTTAAAATTCTGGTTAAAACTAACACGAATTTCAAGTGCAATTATTAAAATTACAATATGAATGAATTTTTAGAAATGGAAGAAAAGGTTGTTCGGATGCTTAAAACAGTATACGATCCTGAAATACCTGTAAATGTTTACGATTTAGGTCTGATCTATCGGATAGATATTGATGATGAAGGATTTTTGGAGATTGACATGACGCTAACAGCTCCCAATTGTCCAGCCGTTGATTTTATTGTCGAGGATGTAAGAATGAAGACTGGAAGTGTTGAAGGAATAACCGAAGTTCATGTGAATATCGTTTTCGAACCGCCTTGGGATAAAGATATGATGAGTGAGGAAGCGCAGTTGGAATTGGGTTTTCTGTAAATAAGTTAGCTCCTAAAAGGCATAGCTATAAATAATTTCAAATGGTATATTTCATTTCGGATGCACATCTTGGATCACTTTTGATTAAAAATCCCAGGGAACATGAGATGAGGTTTGTGAATTGGCTCGATAAAGTGAAAGCTGATGCAACTTCAATTTATTTGTTGGGTGATGTATTCGATTTTTGGTTCGAATATAAAACTGTTGTACCCAAAGGTTATGTTCGGTTTTTAGGTAAGTTGGCTGAATTAGTTGACCAAGGGATTGAAATCCATTTCTTTACGGGAAACCACGATATTTGGACTTTTGGTTATTTGGAGCAGGAAGTAGGTTTAATAATTCATCGTCAGCCTGTTGAACTGAAAATCGGATCAAAAATGTTTTATCTGGCTCATGGTGATGGTTTATATGCCGAAGATAAAGGATTTAAAATTATTCGTAAAATCTTTCACAGTAAGCTTGCACAGCAATTGTTTGGACTTGTGCCGCCACGATTAGGACAAACTTTTGGTTATAATTGGTCGAAAGGCAACCGACAAAAAATAGCGCATTTGGAGAATAATTATGAGGGTGAAGAAAACGAAAACTTGGTGATTTTTGCTAAGAAATATGTTGAAAGTCATACAAATATAGATTTCCTGATTTTTGGGCATCGACATATTGCTTTGGATTTACAAATTCAAGCTCAAAAAAGGGTTATAATCCTAGGAGATTTTGTTTCTATTTTTTCTTACGGTGTGTTCGATGGTGAGAATTTCAGGTTGGAATTTGAAACTACTTAAATCGCTGGAAAACAACAATATCCTCGAATCCATTTGCGACCTTTATCCAGTTTTTCAAAACTCCATTTTTCTCGTATCCCAATCTTTCAAACATAGTTCTACTTGCTATGTTCGATTCGGCTATATGGCAATATAATTGATTTACTTTCAAAAAGCTAAATACATAGTCCTCGACTAATTGCAAAGCCGATTTTGCAATTCCCTTTCCTTGAAACTCTTCATCGACAAATAATCCCAATGCAATTCGACTATTGTGAATGTCAAAATCGAACAAATCTACCGTTCCAACTGCTTTTGAATCTGACTTTTGTTCGATGATCAGCCTTAGTTGTAAACTCTCATACAGGTTTAAGTCTGCTTGGAGAATATATTGTTTCAGTTGAAATTTTGAGTAAGGCTGGCGCGTATTTCCCACAATCCAAAAAGCTGCTTGATTTTCCCACACATAGAGCCTATCCAAATCTTCTGGTTCTAAGGCACGGAGTTTAATAATTTCGTTTTCGAGCAGCATCATTTTAAAAAATTTACGAGTACAGAAGAATTTACAATTTACAATTTAAGAGTTGATTGCCCATAAAATTATCTGTTTAACTCTATAAAGTTAATGAAATTAATTAATTTTCTTGTAATTCACCTATTAAAAAATGTATTAGAAGTTCCATATTAAATAAATAGACATGATTTTGTGTTGTAGGTATATCTGAATTATTTAAGTCTTTTTTTCTAATACTTTATCAAACCGACTATCCATACACACACTTAAATCAGTTGTTACAAACTTTCCGTTGTAGACAAACTAAAAATTGTTGCAGGAGTAGGTGCAAATTGAGCCTTCTCCATTGTATCAAGTTTAATGACTTTTAAAGCTAAGTTCCTTTTTCTGGCTGTTTCTACTAGTGAAGTTGTAACGTGGTATTCCGAAAATGGGCAGCGATTAGAATAATAAATCACTAATCCATTCTTATCATCACATTCGCCACTTTGAACAGAATCTTTGAACATCGCAAGTCTTAATAATTCTTTGCCATATCCTTGCCCTTTATATTGACCAGAAACCCAAAAGCAGTTTATTAATAAATAATTTGGGGCATCAATCGGAACCCAGCCTTTTTCAGCAGGTCCATACTCAATAAATACTTTTGCTCTGGCATCAATCCTTCGAAAAATATATCCATTTTCAAACTCTTTTCTCAGCCAGTCTTTCTTTAATTGATAGCTGTCTTTACATTTCTTGTCAGAAAAAGCACAGCAAATATGTTCACTATCAGGGTTTGAATTGTCAAGTGTAATTATGCTGTCCAGTTCTTATTGTTTTTATCGTGTGAAAATAATATTAAACTTATCAAATTACAAATCTCAAACTCTTCAAATTCAAATTTTAAAGGCTAAACCTTGAATAATTTTTGAAGAAACGATCTTTTCTTAGGTGCATATTCCGAGTGAATTTCTTGTGGAATAGGTTCTAAATGTTTGTTCGAAGCTACCATTTGATAAATTACTCCCCAATCGGGTAATCCCCCTAAATTTCTATCATCAATAAATAAGTCAGCTTTTAATTTTCGAGGTTGTTGTTCTCGTTCATCTTTTTCAGGATAGTTGGCATTTACTGCATAAAATTCCAGTCCTCTTGCGCGGCAATATTCTACTGCCTCGTCCAATTCCTGTCCTTCGCGTACTGTCCATAAAAGCAAAATGCAATGAAAATCATTTTGCATTCGTTTCAGTGTATCAATGGCAAAGGGTATGTCTTTTCCAATCTTTGGATATTCGTGGGTTACTATCGTACCATCAAAGTCTACTCCAATTATCATATAAAAGTTTGTTAGTTAGGTTTTTAATTGATTTCGTAAGAGAAACTACTCTTCATCTATTTGTAATTCAGAACTAATTTTTGATTGTGTAGGTTTACAAAAGAATAAGCCAATAGCTGCTATTCCAGCACAAAACAACATGGATTGCGACCCCATAAGGTAGTAAAACAAGACGCCCAACACTAAACCAAAGCCCATGATTTGTATGCGGATTATTGCAGCAGCTTGGTATTTCGCTAGACGAGTTTCAATAGCTTCTATGTCTACAATTTTCTTTGTATATCTATTAAACAGACTCAAAGTAAGTGGCACAGATCCTATAATAAGTATAATGAGTATTGTCGAAAATATAATCCCAATCTCACTTTGAGCATCAATCTTAATATCATTTTTGAGAAAGTAAAATCCCACCAAAGCACTTAATAAAGCAGAAATATAATTGGTATAATAAAACAAAGTTAGAATTCGAAGAGTTTTTTTCATGTTTTTAGTGTTTAGCGTTCAAGATTAAAGATTCCCGTAAGGACGGGATGTCGAGTACTCCATTTGAAATTTGAAGGGTTTGGAATTTGAAAGAAAAATAAAATAGTTGTTAATGATTAATTATTGATTATTAGCGTATTGACTGATTCAAATACTATCATATTGGCACATTATCTTCATTGGCATATTGTCTTTTTTCTCTTTTCCTATTCCGCCTTAGCCTTTGCCTCCGCCTTATTATTTTCTGTCTACTTGTTTCCTATTTTTGCCTCTGCCTTTGCCTCCGCCTAATATCACTTAAACGAAACTGTAAAATCTACTCTATTTAAAATTGAGCGTCCCAAAGTAACTTCATCGGCATATTCTAATTCATCACCAATGGCTATGCCACGAGCAATGGTTGTAATTTTTAGATTGAATGAGTTCAACTTCCTATAAATATAAAAATTGGTTGTGTCGCCTTCCATGGTGGTACTCAGTGCTAAAATTACTTCATTGATATTTTCATCCTGAACACGTTGTATCAAACTTTCAATTTCCAAATCATTCGGCCCGATACCATCCATAGGCGAAATTATGCCTCCTAAAACGTGATACAGACCTTTGAATTGTTGCGTATTTTCAATGGACATTACATCTTTCAAATTCTCCACTACACAAATAGTTTCTTTATCGCGTGATGGATGACTACAAATATTGCATATTTCAGTATCAGAAATATTGTGGCATACCTTGCAGTAGACAATATTCTTTCGCATATTGATGATTGAATTTCCAAATACTTCCACATCACTTTCGGGTTGTTTAAGTAAATGGAGCGCTAATCTCAATGCCGTTTTGTTCCCTATTCCGGGTAGTTTCGAGAATTCTCTGACTGTATTTTCAAGTAATCCCGATGAAAATTGCTGTTGACTCACATTATTTTGAAAAATGGTTATATCGTTGAATTTTAAAATCCAACTAATTGGATGCAAATTTACGAAAATTATCTGATTTATCTATTTTCAGTTTGAAAGTGGGTGGGGTCATTTTTTTATGCTATTTTTGTAGGTTTTAAATCATAATTTAAAAATTGGATGTCTGCTACTTTTATTCTGCTTATTATTGCCGCATATTTTACCTTACTTTTAGTCATTTCTTATTTTACAAGTAGGAAAACGGCTGATAATGATACATTTTTTCTAGGTAATAAAAAATCACCTTGGTGGGTAGTGGCCATCGGTATGGTTGGCTCCTCAATTTCAGGAGTTAGCTTTGTGTCGGTTCCGGGTATGGTTCGTGGCATCGATTTCAGTTATATGCAGACTGTTTTTGGCTTCTTTATTGGTTATTTAATTATAGCCAATGTGCTTTTGCCACTCTATTATCGCTTAAATTTAACTTCAATTTACACCTATCTCGATCAACGCTTCGGAATTCATGCTTATAAAACTGGTGCTTCATTTTTCTTACTATCTAAAACAATTGGTGCTGCTGCAAGGCTTTACGTAGTTGCACTTATATTACAAACAGTAGTTTTTGATTCACTGCATATCCCTTTTGTAGTTACGGTTTGCAGCGTAATATTCCTTATTTGGGTTTACACATTCCGTGCGGGTATCAAAACCATTGTGTGGACTGATACAATTCAAACTTTGATTATGATTAGCACTCTGGTGTTGATTGTGGTTCAGGTTTCAAAACAATTGGATTTTAGTTTTAGTGAATTGATATCTCAACTTGTTCACAGCGATAAGACGAAAATTTTCGTTTTTGATGATTGGCATACGAAACAAAACTTTTTCAAACAATTCTTCAGTGGTATTTTTATTGCCATAGTTATGACAGGTCTTGATCAGGATATGATGCAAAAGAATCTTTCGTGTCGAAATTTAAAAGATGCTCAAAAAAATATGTATTGGTACGGGATTTCTTTTGTGCCCGTTAATTTGTTATTCTTAACCTTAGGGGCAATGTTGTTGATGTTAGCCACTCAGAATAATATACCCCTACCAACAATGTCCGACGAAATTTTGCCACTTTTTGCTACCTCACAACTTGGAAAATCTGTATTGGTGCTTTTCATTATTGGCATCATTGCAGCTGCTTTTTCGAGTGCTGATTCCGCATTGACTGCGCTTACTACTTCGTTTTCGGTAGATATTTTAAATGTCCAGAAAAAAGATCAACAAACTGCCAAGCGAACTCGCATGATAATACATATTTGCATATCAATACTTTTTGCAATAATAATAATTCTATTCAAAGCCATAAACAGCAAAAGTGTAATTGATGCTATTTACGTTGTTGCCTCGTATACCTACGGTCCACTGCTGGGTTTGTTCAGCTTCGGTCTTTTTACTCGCCTGAAAACCAATGATAAATTAATTCCTTATATTGCCATATTATCCCCAATAATTTGTGCGTTGCTCGATTATATAAGCTCCGCAGTTTGGGGTTATTCGTTTGGCTATGAACTCCTAATGATCAACGGTTTCTTAACATTTGCAGGACTATGGTTGTTCAGAATAAAACCCAATATTGCATAAAGTTCAATAAATCAAAATTAAAAAAAACAGAAAACTATGGATATAAAATCTGCCGAATTCATAATCAGCAATACAGATTACAAAAAATGCCCTGAAAGTAACTTACCCGAATATGCTTTTATTGGGCGGTCGAATGTTGGAAAATCATCGTTGATAAATATGCTAACTAACATACATGGGTTGGCAATGACTTCATCAAAACCAGGTAAAACATTATTGATCAATCATTTTCTTATCAATAAAAATTGGCATTTGGTCGATTTGCCAGGATATGGATATGCAACAACAGGAAAGAAAATGCGTGAGCAGTTACAAACGATTATCGAAAGTTATATACTTGAACGTTCGCAGCTTACTTGTGTTTTTGTGTTGGTTGATAGTAGACATGAACCGCAAATAATTGATTTGGATTTTATGGCATGGTTGGGCGAGAATGGTGTTCCGTTTGCATTAGTATTTACAAAACTCGATAAGATGTCAAGCCGAGTGGCAAAGGAAAATATGAAACAGTATCAAGAAAAACTTGCCGAACAGTGGGAAGAATTACCTCCGATTTTTGTTACTTCTGCCGAAAAAGCAACAGGCCGACAGGAATTATTAAAATATATTGAAGACATAAATAAGTCCTTATAAGTGTATTGCTGAGAAAAATACATAGATATTGAAATTCAAAAAATACTTAAAAACTAATATCTCGTATATTTTGAGAAATAATATTCCTATCTTTGAACAAATAATATTTCAAATTAAAAACATAAAAATTATAATCTTATGAGCAAACAAGAAGACGATTTGTTGGTTTACGATGAAGACGATGCCGTAAAATTCATTTTAAACTTTTTAGATTCAGCCTCAGGTGGTAGCTTTGATGATACCAAAATTGAGTATGTATTGGATGTAATTTATGATTTTTATGATGAAAGTGGATTTATCGAGGAAGACTCGACCGAAGAAGCAAGCATCGATGAGGAAGCCATGTATAAATACATCAAAAAGTCCGCTAAATCAGATAACATGGAACTTACGGACGATGAGATTAAGCTCATTCTAGAAGCTGAGTTTGAATATGGTAAATCCATAGGTATTTATAACGAAGAAGAGTAAATCCCATTTCTTATTAATGACAAATCAACATATGCAGAGCTGTATGTTGATTTGTTCTTTTTATGCACTAAATCATTTATATTATAAGGTAGAGTTCTACATTTCTACTTCGTTTTGATAAAAACGAGCGTATTTTAATTATGAGTAACATAGCAGTAGTAATCTTAAATTGGAATGGAGAAGCATTTTTGAAACGTTTCTTGCCTATTCTCATTTCCAATACACAAACAGCAGATACAGAGATTGTTGTCGCTGATAATGCTTCCTCTGATAATTCCTTGAAATTGTTGAAGGAGGATTTCCCTACTGTAAAAACGATTGTTTTAGATCAGAACTATGGCTTTGCAGGAGGTTACAACAGAGCGTTGGAGCAAATTGACGCGAAGTATTTTGTGTTGCTAAATACTGATGTTGAAGTTACTGAAAACTGGCTACAACCCTTATTCGATTATTTAGAGCAAAATAAGGAGGTGGCTGCATGTCAACCTAAAATTAAATCGATTCAAAATCGAAATTTCTTTGAACATGCAGGAGCAGCTGGAGGTTTTATAGACTATCTTGGTTTCCCATTTTGCAGAGGTAGGGTGCTTTCAAATATCGAAGAGGATAAAGGTCAGCACGATACAATTATTGATGTATTTTGGGCATCGGGAGCTTGCTTTATGGTGAGAGCTGATTTGTTTAAAAAGCTAGGTGGTTTCGACGATGTGTTTTTTGCTCATATGGAGGAAATTGATTTATGTTGGAGGTTTATTAGCAGAGGATACAGAGTTGTTTGCATTCCAGAAAGTACTGTTTACCATGTTGGAGGTGGTACATTAAAGACTGAGCATCCGTATAAAACTTATCTCAATTTCAGAAATAATTTATTGATGCTTTACAAGAATCTACCTCAAAAAAATCTTAAAAAAGTATTACAATTGCGTATAATATTAGACTATACGGCATTTTTTCAAATGTTGTTTACCGGAAAACCCCGCAATGCCATGAGTGTAATACGGGCAAGAAAAGATTTCATAAAACTCATGCCTAAGTTTGAAGAAAAGCGAAATGAAAATATACTCTTTGCGACTCGAACTCAATGTGCCGAAATGCTTAATAAGAGTATTATTGTTGAGTATTATTTCAAACGAAACAGGACTTTTAATCACCTCTACGATAATTACATACCCATAGGTTTTGGTGATATAGCCAA
>JBBSCW010000054.1:0-13375 GCA_038249855.1 Bacteroidales bacterium | reverse complement strand
TAAATAAAAAAGCAAGAATCAATTGTTTCCAATAAGTTCTTGCTTTTTTAATGAGAATTTGTAAACCCATTATTTATTCAAGTATTTACTTACCCTTTCGTAAGCTAATTTTGAGCTAATTACCGCCATAGGTAGACCAGCACCAGGAACTGTGGAAGCTCCCACGTAGAATAGATTTTTAAACTTTTCATCTTTATTGGCTGGACGGAAAGCACCGATTTGCATCAAATTATGCGACAATCCCAAACCACTACCCATATATAAATTAAACTGCTTTTCCCAATCGAGCGGCGTATAAACTGTCCGCGAAATGATGTTCGGGCTGATATCCTGTCCGATGCGTTTTCCAAAATCACTGATAATGCTATCCACTATTTTATCTTTGTCGCTCCACTCAGGTTTATAAAGCAAGTTAGGAACTGGACACACAAAAAATAGACTTTCGCAACCTTTTGGTGCACATTCAGGATTGTATTTCGACACTACATTCACGTAATAGTAGGGCTTTTCGAGTGAGTCAGGTTTCTGTTCTAATCGTGAAGCATATTCTTCAAAATTATTGCCTAAATAATAATTATGGTGATTTACTTGGTCGAGTTTGGTATTCAATCCTAAATAAAAAGTCAAATAACCCATCGTCCAATCCATCTTTTTCAGACCTTCTTCATTGTACTTTTCACGTTTCAGCACTCGTCCTCTAAACAAGGCAGCATCAGCATTAATCAAAATAGCATCAGCAGTCCATTCTTTATTTTTAGCATCGACTACTGCTGTTACTTTTTTACCAACTGACTTATAATCTACAATTTCCGTATTGTAATGAATCTTCACACCCGCTTTTTCAAGTTCGCTAACCAAGCCCTCCACAATCTTATACATACCACCTTCCACATTGTAATATCCATCGTGATTGAACTCAATATGCGACAAAAGCGAATAAATCGCAGGAGTATCAAAAGGAGTTCGTCCCAAGAAGAACGCAATCAAAGAAACAATTTGTTGTGCCTCTTTGGAATCGAAATGATGACTCACATGTTGCCAAAAGGTTTGAAAAAGCTGAGGAATATGGGCAGGATTTACTTTAGCCAACGCCAATATATAGCCAATAACCGAATCGAAATTCGACTTCACAACTATATCCACCGTGTCGTTGTACAAAGCCCCTGACTTCCTCAGGTATTTGTTCATCTTTTCCTTAAAGTCCGGTTCTTCCTGTGCAAATTGTGCAGCCAATTTTTCCAAATCTTTATACAAGAAAAAGGTTTTGGAACTACCGCTGAAATTTACTGTATACAAAGGATCTAGCTCAACGAACTTAAAAGGAATTTCAATACCACAAGCATCGGCAAACTCTTTGAATTCGTAGGACATACTGAAAAAACTCGGTCCGGTATCGAAAGTAAATCCGTCCTTTTTAATTTGGTTCAAACGTCCTCCGGCTTGCGAATTACGCTCTAACATTTCAACCTGAAAACCCTTAGTTGCCAAGCGCAATGCGGTAGTTAGCCCGCCCAAACCCGTACCTACAATGAATACTTTGTTAGCCTTAGCATTATTTGAAGTCCCTTCCATAATATATATTGTTATTGTTTTTTGATTATGATTTACTAAATTTTTCTACCTTTCCATTCCATCTTTGCATTCTTTTTCAAGAGAAATGATGTAACGATAATTATTATAATATTGATTTGTTGATTTATCAGAAATAATAAGTTGCTGATAATGGATTGATTACTGATAATTGAAACTATAATTCGGGTCAAAACAACAATTAAGGTCAGCATTAAGAAATAGGAGAGTGGCAAACTTAGTAGGACGGGTATAAACCCCAAACTTGTAACTAACCAAAAAGCTAATGCCACCAGATAAGAATTACCAAAAAACATGACTAAGTTTTTAGAGAAGCCATTTATGCTTTCTGGATAATTGTGGTACATTCTACAAATAATGTCTTTATTATCGGCCACACAAGCCACATTCAATTTTTTACTTTTGTATAATCTGCTGATATTTATGTCTTCTACTTTCTCGGCTTTCATTATTTTATGCGGCATCAATTCTGCATATTGTTTGGCATCGAAAAGCATAAACTGACCATTAGCAGCCGAGAGTGAAGTAAACCGACTATAACGAACTAAAATTAAGGGCAATAAAGTAAGTAGAATGTAATTCATAATCGGCACCACCGACTTTTCGCCAGAACTTAACATCAATTGCTTTGGAAATACCGACAGCAATGTCGACTTGGTTTGTTGCAAATAACCTAATGAACCCGCAATCGCATTTTCATC
This sequence comes from Bacteroidales bacterium, assembly GCA_038249855.1. Classification (GTDB taxonomy): domain Bacteria; phylum Bacteroidota; class Bacteroidia; order Bacteroidales; family Paludibacteraceae; genus Paludibacter. The sequence goes on along the minus strand of JBBSCW010000054.1, from coordinate 11,084 downwards.
CAACCGAACATCAGCATCTACAAACAGCAGAAAATCTCCTTTCGCTTCCTTTCCCAGACTATGACAAGCCCAGTTTTTACCTAACCAACCCGCTGCTAAATTGGTCGATTGTACTAATCTAATTCTTGGGTCGTACTTGGCAATTTCATTTACTAATTCTGCGGTTTGGTCAGTCGATTGGTCATCAAAAACTATAATTTCCAAGCGTTTATAAGTTTGTTTCTGTAAGTCCGTAAGTAAGTTCAGAATATTATGTTCTTCGTTGCGAGCAGGAATTAGCACAGAAACCAAACCTGTTGACTCATCAGATCTAAGCTTGAATTTCTGACTGAATATCAGATTTATCAATGCTACCAGCAGTTGAATAAGGGCAAAAGCCAGCACTAAGTAGGCAATATAAATCATAATTCAAGGCTTTTATGCGATTCAAGACATTGATTAAAAAAACGGGAATAGGACGACGCCAAATCGAGTTTTGATAAATTAGCAATATTATGTTCAGTCAGATAAATATATAAATTGGGTTTAGGATGATCAAAATACTCAATGAAAGTGGCCATAAAAATCAACTTGCTTTGTGGCGATTTCTCAATGATGCGTTCCACTCCTTTTTCAAATTTAAAATCGTTGTTGTAAATCGAATGTAATTTTCCCTGCGGAAACATCAATACAAGATTGTTTTTATCTTTCAGGAGTTCGCTCGAATAATTTAAACTTTCCACGATGCTTTTTGCTCCTTTGGCAATGGAAAAACCCCCTGAAAGACTGAAGAGTGGACGTTTCTTTAATTCATTTTCGAGCATCATAAAATGAAATTTTTTATACAATACATTCATACACAAATGCAACACCCAGAAACCATCCCACCAGCTAACATGATTTGATATTAACAATACCGAATGACCCTTTACATCCACATCGCCAATTACTTTTACTTCATTGAAGTTGTTTCGGATATTAAGTTTATTGTAAATCTTGAAGAAATTATATACGAAAAAATTGTGTCTGGCTCGAATCATAATATTAAGCAATATACTTACAATTTGAACATTAATAGTACGAAAAACATCAATTGGGTAATGAAAATAACCAACGCCAGTTTGTTTTTGGTTTTGATATGTGAATACTGAACTAAACTATGAAATATCAGCGACAAAACAAACCAAGCAAGATAATTTTTGAACGGAATTGTATCGCCTTTCCAAGTCCACATCATCATTTTTGGGGCTAATTGTTCAAGAACCAAATCGTAAACAACAGTTAGCAATGACGCCGTTAGCACAGTTAAAGGTTTTGATAGTTTCAATTTGCCTATAATACTTGCTGTGAGGTAAATCACCATCACCCAATTCAACCCAATCATCAGTGGCGTATTCCAAAGCGAAATACCCAAAGTTGGTCCATACTTATAAAATCCAAAGATGAGTCCAGTATTCGTTCCTATCATTTCCACCAAAAAACCAATGACAAAAATAGTCAGAAAAACCCATAAATGCCTTAAATTGAATTTTATATGAAATACTAGCAAGAAGAAAAAGCTCAATAATAGAGCAAATGGAGTGAGCGAAATAAAGAAGGCGGAGCTATAAGGCGTATAAATAGCTACCACTCCTACCAAAAAGAAAATCATTATAAAAAGTTTGACTTTCAGTGCATTATCCCTCAAAATCGTCACAATATTTTTAAACATGCTAAATCTAATTTTTATTTTGCTGAAAAAACTATCGTTTGTTCATTTATCATTCCGCCAACACGTTCGTAAATCAGTTTGAACCAAGCCGTATATTCCTGAGAATTTTGATTTACATCATTCTTCAAATCCTTGTAATTTATATACTTGTAGCTCATAACCTCTTCTGGGTGAGGTTCAGGTACATTGTCGCTAATTCCCCAAAACACATGATCGACTTCGTGTTCGGTCAGATTATTTTCAAGCTCTTGTATATAGGTAAAATGGAATATTTCAGACAAATCAGCTGCCAATCCCATTTCTTGACCCAATCTACGCTGAGATGCTTCCAGCGAAGTTTCGCCCGGAGCGGGATGACTACAAGAGGTATTAGTCCACAAACCCTTGGAATGATATTTTTCAAATGTCCTTTGTTGTAGTAGCCATTCCCCCTTACTGTTGAAAATAAAAACGGAGATAGCCCGATGTAAAATAGCCTTTTCGTGCGCCTCCATTTTTTCCATCACGCCTATTTCGATGTCGTTTTCATCCACTAAAATCACTCGTTCTACTTCCATATTTATCAAATCAAGTTTAGTTTATATTCAATGGCAGCCAGAAACATAAGCGTCAGTTTACGAGGATTTGAAATTCTAATTCGTTTTTGTAGAATTTCGTCAGCATTGGTATGTTTAATTTTCTTCAATAAAGTACGGTAGTAAGTATAGGCTGTTAATACTGCCAATCGCGACCGACCAGGCAATCTTCGCAAGCCCACAAGTGCAATATCAAATTCATTTTCAATTTCGTCAATCAATTTCTGTTTGGCCAATTCATCAAACTTATCTTTATCAAAATCAGGAAAGTAACTCCGGTCAAGTTCCTCTACATCAGCTCTCAAATCGCGTAGAAAATTTACTTTTTGAAAGGCCGAACCCAACATGGAAGCAGGTTCTATCAGTTCCTCAAAAAGTTTTTCCTGATTGTTACAAAAAACTTTTAAACACATTAAACCTACTACATTTGCCGAACCATAAACATATTCCTCCGTTTCAGCTTGGGTATTGTACTTCTTTTTATCAATGTCCATTTTCATGCTTTTCATAAAAGCATCGATATAAGTATAAGGAATATCGTATTTATTTACAGCCAATTGAAAAGAATTTAAAATTGGATTCAAACTAATCTTTTGATCCAAAGCCTCTTGCATATCTGTTTCAAATTTATTGATAAGATACAGCTTGTCAAAATCGTGCATAGTATCCACAATCTCATCGGCAAACCTCACGAAACCATAAATTCCGTGTATCGCTTGCTTTACATTCTTTTCGAGTAATGTAGTTGACAAAAAAAACGAGCTACTGTAACTCTTGGTTACCTGCGTCGAAATTGCAATTGAAGTTTGATTAAATAGTTCCATTTTCTAATGTTGAAATGAACAAAGTAGTACAGAAATGTATTATATAATACAATTATAGTACATAAAAGTTCAAAAACATTTCATTTTTATTTTTAACAATTTAAAAATATAAAGAAATATTCTTGAAAATCAATGATTTATATAGAATTTTAAACAACCACGAAAGGGAATCAAGGAAAATATATTCTCAGAAAGTAATATAAATGTCATTTTTGCTGTGAATTCAGCTCCAAATATACATAAAGTCAACTTATAAAACAAGAATTATTGCATGAAATCCAAAGCTTTAATCATTGAACTGATAGAATATATTAGTCAATACGAAGAAAAAACTGAACAACTCAACAAAGAATTGAATATCAGCGATTTTATTGGTTTTCTAAATTACGAGCACCAATCGACTAATATCAAAACCATAGAATTGCAAGGGGGTGAAAATAGTGATATAAACGAATCTCAAGAAGGACCAGCTACAGATATTTCAATTCTAATAGTTTTAATGTTCAGGTATGCAAAAGGGTATATACGTAAAGCACTCAAAGCAAGTAAAATAAAAACGGCCGATGAATTTTCATTTTTAATTACACTGCTCACATATAAGAGTTTGACTAAGACAGAGTTGATACAAAAGCAAGTGATGGAAAAGACTTCAGGAACTGAAATTATCAACCGATTGATAAGACTGGGACTAATATTGCAATACGAAGATGAAGCGGATAAAAGGAGTATGCGTATTAAAATTTCGGAGTTAGGAAGATTAGAGATAATAACAATCTTGCCTGAAATGCAAAAAGTATCGAAAATTGTAACTGGAAACTTAACGGAGAGCGAGAAAAATACTTTGGCTTACCTTTTACGAAAATTGGAAAATTTCCACAACGACATATTCTTGAATAACAAAGACGCAGAACTCAATGAATTGATTTAGAGGCAGTACTATCTAGATTCAATCAAACTTTCGCCCAAGATTTTAAGTTTTCAACTCAGCTTTCCTTACGCCCATAAGCTCAAATATCAATACCATAAATCGACGTAAACGGGCAAATGATCTGCAAATCCACCTTTGTATTTCATTCCCACATAAGTACGAGCTGGTTGCTTGCCAAGATATTTTTCATCGTTTTCGAGTAAAAATTCTGCTTCAAAAACATGGGCATCTGTTGGCAAAGTAAATAATTTGTTCGCAGGATTCAATAAATTTCCAGAAACAATTATTTGATCCAATGCTCCCCATTCTCCTTCGTGTTTGTGTGAACCTTTTCCTGATAAATGTATGGGATACATCAAGTTATAAAGCTCTCCTGCGTTTTTGACATCGCTCGGTGGAAGAGCTTTTAAGGTTTCCAGCATACTATTATTGGTGGGATAATCGTTAAAGTCGCCCATAATGATGATATTCGCTTTGACGTCCGACTTAAAAATACTGTCCACTTTATTTCGCAGTACCGATGCAACATAAACTCTCCTTTCTTCCGACTCCAATTCACCACCCAAACGAGATGGGAAATGACAGACGAATATTTGCAAAGTATCTCCTGATGGCACTCGACCTCTAACATAAAGTATATCGCGAGTTTTACTGGCGGGTGCATTCGGAAAATTAATCTGAATTGGTTCGCTGTGTATCGGATGGAAAATATTCGGCTGATAAAGCAAGGCAACATCTACACCACGAGCATCTGGCGATTCGTAGTGTATAAATTTGTATTTCAGGTTTTTAAGTCCTGAATATCTGGTTAAATCTTTGAGACCTTTTTCGCTCTCAATTTCGCATAAACCTACCAAAGCCGGTGCATCCCATCCACCCACAGCAGTGATTACCTTTGATATACTGTTTTGCTTATTTTGATATTTCTCATTATTCCATGCCCTCATCCCGTTCGGTAAATACTCTTCATCTTTTGTCAACGAATCATCTACACAATCGAAATAATTCTCAACATTATAGCACATTACTTTCAAACATTGCTTTTCGTAAGTCTGCGAAAACAATGAAAATGAGTAAAACAGGAAAACTGAGAAAATGGACAAGTTTTTCATATTGAGGGTATTATCAAAAGAAAAAAAACGAATATTATCCGAAATGAATTTCCTACTCGTGATTATGAAATATGAATTTAAAAATAGTGTTGTGTAAAGTAAAATTTATTACCCCCACTCATACAATCTCGTGCAGACTGTATGTATAGGGAGTAGCGTTCAACCGCTTTAAGCGGTTTGACGCATATTCAGATCAGAACGCCAAAACATCCTTAACAAAACAACAGTGAATGCTAATCCACTTCCTAACCAATAAAGGTGAATCAGGTTTCAACTTGCAGCTCGCTCTCTTTAAGCCCTTTTAGGGTTTTGGGGTACAGTTTTCATCTTCTCTTCCACCCAAACCTTTGCATTTACAAAAGCTTCCACCCAAGGTGTAACTTGATCCGTATTTTTACGCTCAGCAGGATAATTAGCACACTGCCAAGGGAAAATCGCTCGTTCAGGATGAGGCATCATTGCTAAATGTCGACCATCGGCAGAGCAAATCCCAGCAGTTGCATAATCTGAACCATTAGGATTGGCCGGATAAGCATCGTAAGAATATTTGGCTATGATATTGTACTCATTTTCAGCCTTTGGTAGTTGGAATTTACCTTCACCATGAGCCACCCAAACCCCTAATTTATTTCCACTCAATGATTTGAGCATCACTGAATTATTTTCAGGAATAGTGAGTCCCACAAAACCTGATTCAAATTTGTGAGAATCGTTATGTAACATTTTTGGTTTTAGGTCATGTTCAGGAGTTAAAATGCCCAATTCCACCATCAACTGACAGCCGTTGCAAATACCCAAACTCAATGTGTCTGTGCGTTTGTAGAAGTTGTCCAACACTTGTTTCGATTTTTCGTTATACAGAAAAGCTCCTGCCCAACCTTTGGCCGAACCTAAAACATCGGAATTAGAAAAACCGCCACAGAAAACTATCATATTTACATCTTCGAGTGTTTCTCTGCCTGATGCCAAGTCGGTCATGTGTACATCTTTCACATCGAAACCTGCCAAGTAAAGAGCATAAGCCATTTCGCGTTCTCCATTAGTTCCTTTTTCACGAATAATGGCTGCTATCACTCCACTTGGTTTTCTATCTTGTGAAATATTAAATTGTGAGAATTTTCCTTTGAAAGTAGGCAAGAACTCAAATTCAAGAGCTTGATTTTTATAATTTTCAAAACGTGACAATGCATTTAGTTCACCACTCTGACGGCAATCGAGCAAATAAGACGTTCTAAACCATAAATCACGTAAGTCGTTGATAGAAAATGAATAGGCTTCTTTTTTGCGATTTATCTCTAACCGTCGTTCAGCGATTGGAGTAGCAATGCGAGCAAATCCAACACCATTATCATTGAGAATTTTCTCAACTGCTTTTCTGTCTTTCACTTGAATCAATACGCCTGGATTTTCAGCAAAAAGTATAGTTACCAATGAACTTTCAGCAATATAATCCAGATTTACATTCAATCCTCCTTTGGAATTTCCAAAACACATTTCGAGTAAGGCTGTTATCATTCCACCCTCCGAAATATCGTGTCCAGATAAAATCAGATTTCCAGCTATCATTTGCTGAACACTGTCGAAAGCTGCCTTGAAATACTCTGCATCTTTAACGGTTGGCACTTCATCACCAATTTTATTCATGGTTTGTGCCAATACCGAACCACCTAATTTATGTTTATCAAATGAAAAATCGATATAATAAACTGCAGATTTTAGATCATTTACGATTACTTGTGAAACAGTTTTCTTTACATCAGAAACCTCAGCCCCAGCCGAAATAATAACAGTTCCTGGCGAGAAAACTTTGTCAACCGCCCCAAGTCCCTCCAAAGGAGTGGATGTTGAATCTCCCCTTTGGGGGGTGGGGGGGCTGTAAACCTGCGTCATCGACAAAGAATCTTTTCCAGTAGGAATATTAATTCCCAAGGAACAAGCAAAATCAGAACAAGCTTCAACAGCTTTATATAATCGGGCATCTTCTCCAGGATTCTTGCAGGGCCACATCCAGTTGGCACTTAACGAAACGCTTTCCAACCCATCGGTAAGTGGAGCCCAAACAATATTAGTCAGCGCTTCGGCCACGGCCATAACTGAACCCGCCTCGGAGTCGGCCATTGCTACCAATGGTGCATGACCAATCGAAGTCGCAATTCCCACTGTTCCCCGATAATCCAACGCTACAACACCTAAATCGTTCAACGGCAATTGTATTTCACCCGCACATTGTTGACGAGCAACTTTTCCGGTTACCGAACGATCTACTTTATTTGTCAACCAATCCTTACAGGCAACAGATTCTACTTGAAGTACATTCTCAATATATTGTTGCAATTTATCTTCTGAAATTTCAAGAGCTGCATAATGTTCTTCCACGCTATTGTCGGTAATCACCATGCGAGGCGGTTTCCCAAACATATCCTCTATTTTCAAATTGATAGGTTTTTGACCATCGGCTTGTTCAAAGACGAAGTCCATGTTTCCTGTTGTTTCTCCAACAACATAAAACGGTGCACGTTCACGTTCAGCAATTCGGCGAACGGATTCAACATCATTTTTGCGGATGATCATTCCCATACGTTCCTGACTTTCATTGCCAGCAATTTCTTTGGCACTCAAAGTTGGATCACCAACTGGAAGAGCCGACATGTCAATTACTCCACCTGTAGTTTCTACCAATTCCGAAAGGCAATTGAGATGACCACCTGCGCCATGATCGTGAATGGAAACAATTGGATTTGAATCTGACTCTGCTAAAGTACGAATGACATTAGAAACGCGTTTCTGCATTTCAGGATTTGCACGTTGTACGGCATTTAGTTCAATGGCATTGTCGAAAGAACCTGTTTGCACCGATGAAACTGCTGCTCCACCCATTCCAATTCGATAATTATCACCACCCATCACTACTACTTTTTCACCAGCAGCTACTTCGCCTTTTAGCGCATCGCGCATGGTTCCAAAACCTACGCCACCCGCCAACATGATTACTTTATCGTAACCGAATTTCTTATTATTTTCTTGATGTTCAAAAGTCAACAATGAACCACAGATAAGCGGTTGTCCAAATTTATTTCCAAAATCAGACGCTCCGTTTGATGCTTTTATCAAAATCTGTTCAGGAGTTTGATACAACCACTTGCGAGGTTCAATAGCATTTTCCCAAGAACCAACGACTCCATCAGAAACTGCGTCTTGTTTCCTCTTTAGTGGGTTAGCAGGCAGATTTGTTGTCTTATTCCGTGGATAACTTGTCATATAAACAGCAGTTCCAGCAATAGGCAAACTGGCTTTTCCTCCACCGAGACGGTCTCGAATTTCGCCTCCAGTTCCCGTGGCAGCACCATTGAAAGGTTCAACGGTAGTGGGGAAATTATGTGTTTCTGCTTTGAGTGAAATAACCGAATCGATTGATTTAGTCTGAAAAAAATCAGGTTTATCACCACTTGCAGGTGCAAATTGCTCAATGGTTGGTCCTGCATTAAAAGCTACATTATCTTTATATGCCGAAACTAATTTATTAGGATTATCTTGCGATGTTTTGCGAATTAAATTGAATAAAGTCAGCTCCTTTTCCTCACCATCGATAATATATTGACCATTGAAAATTTTATGTCGACAATGTTCCGAATTTACTTGTGAAAAACCAAACACTTCACTATCAGTCAATTTACGACCCACTTTTCGACTCACTTCATTTAAATATTCAATTTCGTCAGGACTAAGTGCCAATCCTTCTTTTTCGTTATAAGCAGCTATATCATCAATGTCCAATATCGGTTCCGGTTGCTTATTGATGGTGAAAATAGCTTGATTCAAACCTGCATAAACCCGTTCAAGCATAGGGTCATGTTCAGTTTCACTGACAGAAGCTGATGTTAAACGAAACTCTTCTATACGAAGAATGCCGCTGATACACATATTTTGAGTTATTTCAACGGCATTGGTACTCCAGGGAGTTATCATTTCGCGACGTGGGCCTACAAAGTTTCCTTCAACAGAGGGATGATGAATCAACTTCGCTTCGCTAAAAAGCCATTCTAATTTACTAACATCTTCTGTCGTCAAATTGTCCTGGGTTTGAACCACAAAAACATGTTGGGCGGGGGTCTGAAAAAAATGAATCATTGTATTTCTTTATGAAGTTATGGAAGATACGGAAGTTATGGAAGATTCGGAAATTAATGAAGTTATAGAAGTTCGTCTGTTAATCAATTATTTAAATTGATGTTAACAAATACATATTCAGCTACTTAAACTGCATTAAGCCTTACCTTAAACCTTTTGCAAAGATAAGGAAATTTTGTGAGGTCGAAAAGCAGTTCGTTAGATAGTTGAAGGAAAATTGTGGCAGAGAATGAATGTTAGACTTATGAATATAAAAGATTCAAATGTTTATTGATTTCTGATAATTCTTAAATGAGAATGATTGTATGTTTTTTTGCTCCGAATCTAATTTTAGCTTGTACTCTTTCAGATACAAGCGATTTAGAAATTATTCGACTTTTTAATTGATACATAACTATCTTTTTGCATAAATCTGAGTAGTATTAAATGTGATTATTGCACAAATCGCCCTGTTTTATGCAGTAAATTGTAACTCATTTAGAAAAAAGCACTATCTTTGTCGGCAATAAAATATAAGTTTTCAAATTTTGTTTTGCAATAACTCTGAATAATAAATTTATTATCAGTTAGTTGAATAAAACTTGGAACCAACTCAAAATTAATTTTAAAAATAAGCCAATAATGAAATTATTAGAAGGAAAAGTTGCCATTGTAACCGGTGCAGCACGTGGAATTGGTAAAGCCATTGCTCTCAAATTAGCAAGCGAAGGTGCAAACATTGCTTTTACCGATTTGAATATCGATGAAAATGCACTTAATACACAAAAAGAAATTGAGTCTTTGGGAGTTAAAGCAAAAGGTTATGCCTCAAATGCTGCTAATTTTGATGAAACTCACACAGTAGTTGATGAAATTGTCAAAGAATTCGGACGTGTTGATATTTTGGTAAATAATGCCGGAATTACAAAAGACGGTTTGATGATGCGCATGAGTGAAATGCAATGGGATGCAGTTATTAATGTGAATTTGAAATCTGCTTTCAACTTTATTCATGCTTGTACGCCTGTAATGATGAAACAACGTGCTGGAAGTATTATCAATATGAGTTCTGTTGTAGGTGTTTCGGGTAATGCCGGACAGTCGAATTATTCAGCTTCTAAAGCTGGTATGATTGGTTTAGCCAAGTCTGTTGCCAAAGAATTAGGTTCACGTGGAATTCGTGCTAATGCCATTGCTCCGGGATTTATTGAAACAGAAATGACTCACGCTTTGAACGATGAACAACGTGCTAAATGGGCTGAATTGATTCCTTTGCGCCGTGGTGGAAGTCCTGACGAAGTGGCAAAAGTTACTTTGTTCCTTGCTTCTGATTTGTCTAGTTATGTTAGCGGTCAAGTAATCAATGTTTGTGGAGGTATGAATACCTAATCTGGAAAAGCCAGAACAAAGAGCAAAGACAAAAGATTAAAGACAAAAGGATTAATGAAAGTCACAAAAAAGCTAATTGAAAATCATATTCATTTGAAATAAATTGGCTTAGTTTTCATTTAGGAATAATAATATTTATATTTCCTATTGAATGTTAAAGATTTAGTGATATAAACTTTTACTACTTCAGCAAAGAATACAACAATTTCGGAACTATATTATTCTTTCTGTATATTAAAATATTGAAAACGCCCTTGTCAGAATATTGACTGGGCGTTTTTTTTGTAGACTAGCTTTATCCAAAAAAAAGCGTTACTCCTTTCGGGATAACGCTTTTTTAGTGAGCCTCTTGTCGGATTCGAACCAACGACCCCGAGATTACAAATCACGTGCTCTGGCCAACTGAGCTAAAGAGGCAAGTGGATAAGCCCCCTACATCGCACCGCTACAACTATCTAC